>NZ_JBHWGD010000014.1:57979-71875 GCF_042733235.1 Kitasatospora sp. NPDC059722 | reverse complement strand
GACTTCGGCTGGGCCCCCCCTGGGGCGGTACCCCCGGCCCCCCGCCCCCGACCCCTATTAGCCGCCCCCCCCGGGTTACGCCCGGAACGGCCCCCCCCCCCCCCCGGGTGGGGGGGGGGGGGGGGGCCGCGGCAATCCGACGGCTACGGCAGTCCGCCGCTACGGCAGCGGCACCGTCGTCAGCGTGCCCGCCGGCACACCGCTCAGCGCGCCGTCCATGGCACCGCTCCAGATCGGCCCGGCCAGCGTGCCGCCGAAGGCCTGGTCGACGACGTGGCCGCCGATCCGCTGTCCGTCCAGCGGCTTCTGGACGGCCGTGTCACTGACGACCGTCGCGCCCGCCATCTCGGGGGTGTAGCCGACGAACCACACCTGGCGACTGCCGTTGGTGGTGCCGGTCTTGCCCGCGCTGTCGCGGCCGGAGAGACCGGCCGGCTTGCCGGTGCCGTCCTCGACCACGCCCTTGAGCATCGTGGTGACGGTGTCGGCCGTGTCCGAGGACATCACGGAGGTGCAGTTCGCGTCCGGCACCGCCAGCTGCTTGCCGTCCGGGCCGGTCACCGCGGTGATCGCGGTCGGCTTGCAGTAGGTGCCGTGCGCGGCGAACGTCGCGTAGACGTTCGCCATCTCCAGCGGGGTCAGGGAGTTGCTGCCCAGCGTCATCGACGGCACCACCTGGAGCTTCTCGCCGCCGGCCTGCGCCGTGATGCCCAGCTTGTTGGTCATCTGGGCGACGGAGCACAGCCCGGCGTCGGCCTCCAGCTTCGCGAAGTAGGTGTTGACCGACTGCGCCATCGCCGTCTTCATGTCGAACTGGCCCTTGAGGTTCGGGCTGTCGTTGTGCAGCGACTCGGTCGACGGGAACTTGCCGCCGTTGCAGTCCTTCATCGCCGGCCACGGGATGCTGTAGTCCGTGGTGTAGCTCTGGTTCGGCGCGATGCCGGCCTCCAGGGCCGCCGCCGCGACGATCGGCTTGAACGTCGACCCGGTCTGGAAGCCGGACCCGCCGCCCATCGACTTCTCGACGTTGTAGTTGATCTGGGTCTCGTGCTTGGAGTCGTCGACGCCGTACGGGCGGCTCTGGCCCATCGCGAGGATCTTGCCGGTGCCCGGCTGGACGATGCTCATCGCCGTCGCCGCCAGGTCGCCCGGGTTCACGCCCTTGGTCACCGAGTCGTTGAGCGCCGCCTGCGCCTTGGGGTCGAGCGTGGTGCGGATCTGCAGGCCACCGCGGTTCCACAGCGCCTTCCGCTCGGCCGCGTTCTTCCCGAACGCCGGGTCGGTCAGCACCACCTGGCGCGCGTAGTCGCAGAAGAAGCCCTCGCCCTGCTTGGCCGTGATGCAACCCTGCGGCGACGACTGGATGTTCAGCCCCAGCGGGCTCGCGATCGCCTGCTGCTCCTGGTCCTTGGTGATGTGCCCGAACTCGGCCATCTTCTTCAGCACGGTGTCGCGCCGGGTCTTGGCGTCGTCCGGGTGGGCCACCGGGTCGTAGCCGCTCGGGGACTGCTCCAGGCCCGCCAGCAGCGCGGCCTGCGGCAGGGTGAGGTCCTTCGCGTGGACGCCGAAGTAGCGGTGGGCCGCCGCCTCGATGCCGTAGGCGTGCTGCCCGAAGTACGTGATGTTCAGGTAGTTGGTGAGGATCTGGTCCTTGCTGAGGGTCTCCTCGACCTTGATCGCGTACTTCAGCTCCTGGATCTTGCGGCCGACCGTCTGCCGCTGCGCCTCCTGGACCTTCGCCGGGTCGTCGCCCGCCTCCTCGACGAAGACGTTCTTCACGTACTGCTGCGTGAGCGTCGAGGCACCCTGGCTGCTGCCCGTGGCGGCGTTCTTGTTCAGGGCCCGGAGGACGCCCTTGAGGTCGATCGCGCCGTGCTCGAAGTAGCGGTTGTCCTCGATGTCCACGAGGGCCGTCTTCACCAGCGGGGAGATCTGGTCCCCCGGGACGATCGTGCGGTCGCGGTCGTAGACGGTGGCGATCACGCCGCCCTGCGCGTCGTAGATCGTCGAGGCCTGGGACAGCGGCGGGGTCTTGAAGTCGTCCGGGAGGTTCTGGAAGTCATCCGCGGCCGATTGCGCCCCGAGGCCGACGGCCCCCACGGCCGGCAGGGCTATGCCCGCCACGACCACCCCGGCTATGCCGCTCACACCGAGCAGCCGCACACCGGCCCCGAGCTTGTTCACACCTGTTCCCCGCCGCTTCTCTCGCATGTGGCGACCATACGTGCACGACATGAGAGAACCGAACAGAAGTCCGCGCAGCCCTGTCACTCCTTTGTCACAGCCTTGCTACGAGGCGGAATACGGGCCTCAGCAGGGGCGGAACCCGGCCGGGACGGCGGAGCCTTGTGAAGGAGTCGTGCGTACATTCCGGCGTGGTGGCGCACACCCGGGCCGCTCGCTGCGGTCGACTCCGGAGGAGCGGCCACGGGGGCGCCGACGGCTGGGAAGGGTGCCTCAGGGTGCCAGCGGGTGGTCCGGGGCCAGGAGCTCCGAGATCCGGGCGGCGATGGTCTGCGCCGGCTGGCCGTCCGTCGTCGCGGGGCCCTGGGTGGTGGCGACGGCGATCGCGAGGCGGCAGTCCGGCAGATAGGCCTGGACGGCGGCGTACCCGGGCAGGAACGGGTTCTGCAGCACCCAGCCGTTCCGCACGAACACCCCGAGGCCGAAGTGCTCGGCCTCCGTGTTGGTCCTGCAGATGTCCGCCGGGCAGGTCTTGGTCGCGTGCCCGAGGCCGACCGTCCCCGGGTTCAGCTGCGTCCGGTAGCTGCTGGGCGAGAGCAGTTCACCGGCGCCGATGGCCTGCGCGGAGCGGGCCAGGTCGCAGATGTCGCTGGAGAGGACCGCTCCGCGCGCGGCGGTCCAGGACGGGTTCCAGAAGGTGACCTCCTCGTAGCGGCCGCGCGCCGCGGTGAAACCGTGCAGCACGGGGGTCGGCAGGTCGGGGGTGAAGCCGTTGCGGGTCTGACGCAGGTCGAGGCGGTCCATCACCCGTCGGCGCAGCAGTCCGTCCAGCGGTTCGCCGGTGATCTTCGCGAGCGCCTCGCCGAGCAGCATGAAGTTGGCGTGCGAGTAGCTCCAGTTGGTGCCGGGCGCGTACCAGAGGTCGTGGGCGGTGGAGACGCCGACGAGCTCGGCCTCGGTCCACTCCCGGAACGGGTCGGCGAGGTAGGCGTTCTGGAAGACCGGGTCGGGGACGTAGTCGTGCAGCCCGGAGGTGGTGGAGCCGAGCATCCGCAGGGTGATCTCCTCGGCGTGCGGAAGGTCGGGCAGCCAGCGCGACACCGGGTCGTCCAGGCCCACCTTCCCCTCCTCGACGAGTTGCAGGAGCACCACGCCCATGTAGGAGAACGCCACCGACCCGACGCGGAAGTGCATGTCGGCGGTGGCCGGCACCCCGGTCATGGACTCCCCCACCGCCCCGGTGACCACCTCCCGCCCGTCCACCGTCACCTTCAGCAGGACGGAGTTGAGGTCGAGTTCCTCCTTCGCCCGGCGGACGGCGTCGAGCACCTTCCCGGCCTGCCCGCTCCCCGGGTCGGGCGAGGCGGCGCACCCGTGCTGCGGGTGCGCGGGCCCGGCGGCCGTCGCGGGCCCGGCCGACAGGTGGAGGGTGGAGGCGAGCAGGGTCGCGGTGCAGAGGGCGGCGATGCGCATGCGGGTCATGACCGCACTATGTGCACCGGCGCCCGGCCGTCCGGCCTCCGACACTCGGTGCTACGCCGTACGGGCGGGACGGGCCCGCGGCCGGAGCACGCACACCACGCCCGGCCCCGGCCCACGGCCCCCGGCTCAGCGGCGGGCGGCCTGGCGGGTGCGGCGGACGATGCGGTGCAGGCGCTGGAGGGCCACGAAGCGCCGCATCCGGTCGGCCAGCGTCAGGCTGTACTTGAGCCGCAGCTGGGCGTTCAGCCCGGCCAACTGCTCGGAGCCGATGGCCAGGAGCAGCCGGCTGACGTGCCGCTGGTAGACCTCCCAGTAGGGGCGGTCGCCGTCCGGGAGGGACCAGAAGAACATCGGGATCTCCTCGACCAGGCAGTTCCGGTCGTAGGCGCGCAGGTGCTCGGCGAACTGCGGCTCGGGGCGGGCCGTCAGCCATTCCCGGACCAGTTCCATCGAGCGGACCCGGTCGATCAGGCCGCGCGGGTCGGTCTTGCGCTGGGTGATGGACAGCGCGCCGTCCTCGCGCACCCGCCAGTGGTAGATCGGCTCCGAGATGACGTCGACGCGCTCGGCGAGGAAGTGGTGCGGCACGCTGACCGGGGCGTCCTCGTACAGGAGGCCCTCGGGGTAGAGGATGCCCGCGCCGTCGAAGAACGAGCGCCGGTAGACCTTGTTCCAGGCGGTGCGGTCGGTGACGAGCGCGGGCAGTTCGCTGACGTGGGTGCGCAGCCGGGTCTCGCGGAACGGGCGGCGGTGGCCGTGCGAGGGGGTGAGTCCGCTGGTGCGCAGGCGCATGGCGTTGCCGGTGGCGAAGTCGGATCCGGTGTCGTCCAGCGTGCGGATCATGAGCTGGTAGGCGTGCGGCGGCAGGGTGTCGTCGCTGTCGACGAAGGTCAGGTACTCGGTGCCGGGGGTGAGGTGGCGCCAGCCGGTGTTGCGGGCGGCGCCGAGGCCCTTGTTCGCCTGCTGGACCAGCCGGAAGCGGGGGTCCTGCTCGGCGTACGCCTTGGCGAGGAGGGCGCTGTCGTCGGTCGAGCCGTCGTCGACCATGACGCACTCGAAATCCTCGAAGGACTGGCCCGCGATCGAGTCGAGGCACTCTTCGAGGTAGCGCTCGACGTTGTAGATCGGGACGACGACGGACAGACGCGGGGCCATCGGACGGCCTTTCGCTCAGAGGCGGACGGGCCGGGCAGGGCCGGCGATTCCATCACCTACAGTGATCTGCGGTGGCCCCAGTGTAGAGAACACGCGCGACCGTCGGACCAACAGCGGACGGATTCCAGTTTGCGTTCCGGTGCTGCCGTTGTGTCCGTGGCCGGACGTGGTCGACCGGGGTCGAGCCGCGGGGCCACTCCGCCGACGGTCACCAGGGCACAGCCTGCCCCTGGTGGTCGACGAAGTGCAGACCGGGCGTGCCCCGGTGCTGCTCGATCGTCCCGGCCACGCCGGGAACGCTCTCCTTCACGCTGAGATCGGCTTCGGGGCCGCCGAGTTCGGTCCGCACCCAGCCCGGGTCCATGAGGATCAGGGTCCGGCCGTCGGCGGTGTGGCGGGCAGCATAGCAGCGCATGAGCTGGTTCAGCGCGGACTTGCCGGCCCGGTACAGGTCCTGGCCGCCGTCGGTGTCGAGGGTGAGGCTGCCCTGGTCGGAGGACATGACGCCGATGGTCCCGGCCGGTGCGACCAGCGGGCCGAGCACCTCCACGACGCGCATCGGGGCGAGCGCGTTGGTCACCATGACCTCGGTGAACACGTCCGTCGGGACGTCCCCGATCGGGAAGTCGCCGCGGGTGATCGCGGCGTTGACGAAGAGCAGGTCGAGGGTGCGGGAGGCACCGATGACGAGGGCGGTGGTGCGGATTTCGGTGCGGGTGTCGGTGCGAGTGTCGGTCATGGCCCGAGTCTCCGGAGCGTCCCGGCAGCCGTCCAATGCCCTTCCGTCCGCATTGATGCCGTGCGGGCATCGGTGCAGGGAGTGCATTGATAGCGTGCGGAGCTGGACCTGGATCTGCGCAAACTCCGCTACTTCACCGCGGTCGCCGAGCACGGGCAGTTCGGCCGGGCGGCCCGGGAGCTGTACGAGGAGGCGCGGCGGATCACCGGAGTTCCTGTTCATCGCCACGACGGCGCTGCGCCGCGCCGCCGCTGTGGCGGCGGCGGGCCGGGACTCCGCCTGAACCGCTCGAACGCGGAATCATCCGATCGAGGGATCAACGGACCGGAATACCCGAGGTCCCAGGGGCGGGCAGTACGGTTTGTGCTCCACCGAAGCCGAGTCGAGGTGGCCCGACCGGTGCGACCCGCAGGAGGGGTATTGAGATTTCCCTGGCAACGGGGCGTCTCCGCCGCGTCCATCACGTTCGCGGCCCTGGGCGCGGCCGGTGTCATGACGGCCCCGGGCTCGGCCGACGGGGCCCCCGAGCACGCTGGGCCGAGCAGCGTCCACGGACATCGGAGCGACGACGAGGTCGCCCCGCCCGGCGACGTCGTCAACTACCCTCCCGCGCCGCCCGCTTCCTGACAGGCATGGAAACCTCCTTCCCGGCTTTCCCCTCAGTCACGGCTGCTACTTTGAGCATCATCGTATGAGTCTGGTGGCCTGACACATGGTCACCATACGTATCAGGGGGATGCTTTGAAGAAGTTGACGACAAGAGCGGCCACTCTCGCCCTGGCTGCAGGAGCCTTCGCGACGTTCGCCGCCGCGCCGGCCTCCGCGGCCGCGACGGACTGCGGCTCACCCGACGTCGTGGCCTGCTTCACCTACGGCGACCAGCTGAAGCAGACGCCGGAGAACATCGTCCAGGAGCCCGACGGCTCCTTCGACGTGACGCTCTCGCTCGCCCAGCAGGTGGCCCGGGTCGGCACCGACGGCCGGGTGCGGATCCTGGTGCAGATGCCCGTACCGGACGGCACCGGGGGCGGCACGCCGCTGGTGGGCCACCCGGTCACCATGGGCCTGGTCCGGGCCCAGGACGGCACCCTGTTCTTCCTGTACGCGAACGGCGACACGGACCAGACCGGCGTCTGGCGGCTGCGCCCGCACACGACGACCCCCGAGCAGGTCGCCCAGCTCCCCAACAACAGTCTGCCCAACAGCATCGCGCTGGACGGGCGCAGCGGCCTGCTCTACATCAGCGACAGCGCCCTCGGCCGGGTCTGGACGGTGCCCACCACCGGCGGGACCCCGACCGTCTTCTCGGACGACGCCCTGCTCGCGGCCAAGGGCTTCGGCGCCAACGGCCTGAAGCTCCACCACCACGCGGTCTGGGTCTCGAACTCCGTCAATGGCACGATCGTGCGGATCCCGATCCTGCGGGACGGCCGGTCCGGCCGGCCCGAGGTCCGGGCGGACAACCTGTCCACCGTCGACGACTTCGCCTTCACCGGCCACGGTGACGAGCTCCTGGCCGCGCTCAACGGCAGCAACGAGGTGGTCCGCGTCCACCCCGGGATCCACCCCGACCACACCTACACCGTCGTCCGCAAGGACGACGGCCTGCAGAACCCCACCTCCCTGGTGATCCACGACGGCACCGCCTACGTGGCCAACGGCGCCTACTTCACGAAGACGACCCCGAACATCCTGGCCATCCACCTCGACGACGAGCACTGACACGTCGCCGAGGCCCCGACGCCCACGGCCGGTCCCCGCACCGGGGCCGGCCGCGGGCCCGGGCGGTCAGTCGCCGTGGGCGTGGAAGATGCCCCAGCTCAGGCGGCCCGCTCGGCAGGCGGCCACCCACCGGGGGAGGTTCTCCAGCAGGCCCTCCAGGTACACCGGGCCGACGAGGTCGCGCAGGGAGTCGGCCTGGCGGCGGGTCTCCTCCTCCAGCCGGACGTAGTGCGTGAGGAGTTGCTCGCTGCGGTCGTCGAAGTCCACGCCGCTCAGGCCGACTTCGGGCAGCCGCTTCTCGTAGTAGCCCGGGGTGGCGAGGCTCTCCACCTGGAGGCGCGCCACCACCTCGCGCAGCGACTCGGGCGCGACGCCGTCCGCCGCCATGACGTCGGTGAACACGAGGTCGCCGTCCGGCCGCAGGACGCGGGCCGCCTCGCTCAGCAGGCGGTCGCGGTCGGGGCTGTGGCAGAACGCCTCCTGCGACCACACGACGTCGAAGTGCCCGTCGGGGAACGGGATGTCCTGGAACGAGCCGGTCACGACCTCGATCAGTCCGTCGAGCCCGCGCTCCGCGTTCGTGCGGCGGTGGCGCTCGTTCTGCGGCTCGCTGATGTTGAGCGCCGTCACCCGGCAGCCGAACGTCCCGGCCAGGAAACGGGTCGGCCCGCCGTACCCGGAGCCGAGGTCCAGCACCGTGACCCCCGGGGTAGGCAGCCGGTGCGCGACCTTCGCAGCCGCCCGTTCGCAGGTCCGCCGGGACGCCGTCCCGACCGGCTCGTGGGCGTCGAGGTAGATGCCGGTGTGGATGTTCTCCCCGCCCCACACGGCGGAGTAGAACCCGTCGACCTCACTGCTCCCGTAGTACCGCCGCACCGTCTCCACCGCGTCCGCGATGCTCTCCTCGGCCATGCCGCCGCACCCTCCTCGCGCCGTTCCGCCACCTCCCCGTGACTGTACGTGAGTTGGAAGATCACTCGTGGACGAACCGGCGGACCGTCCCGGTCATTTCGCGCAGAGGTTGTCCGAGGCGCTGATCAGCGGCTGGAAGTCCTGGCGCAGGTTGTCGTCCGACACGTCGGGGCCGAAGGCGAAGTTGCTGCGCAGCTCCGTCGCCCACGCCTGGCTCTTGACGTACGCGTCGAGCCGGCCCCGCAGCCACTGGCAGGCCGAGGTGTGCCCCGGGGGCAGTGCGGCGACCAGCGTCTGCACCTTGCCGAACCGGCCCTCCGCCATCGCGTACGGGGCCTGGCCGTTCACCTTGACGTTGACGGCCATGCCGCGCAGGACGAGGTAGTCGGAGACGAAGACGTCCGCGGTGCCGTCGTTCAGCGCCTTCAGGCAGTCGTCGGGGAAGAGGGCGTCGACCGACACCTTGGGCTTGACCTCGTTGTCGATCAGCGCGCGGGCGGTGGTCTTCGCGATCGTGCAGACCCGCAGCGGGGTCAGGTCCTCCTGACGTTGCACCGCGACCGGGTGCGCGGCCAGGGTGAGGGCGCCGAGCGGCGTCTTCAGGTACGGGCCGGCGAGGTCGAAGGTCTGCTCGCGCTCGGCGGTGTCGGAGATGTCCGCCACGACGACGTCGGCGCCGTTGTGGTTGGTGTTGCCGTCCAGCAGGGCGTCCGCCCAGGTCTGCGCGGAGAGCGGGACGGAGGAGTAGGGCACGCCCGCGTCGCCCAGCACCTTGGCCACCAGCCTCGGTTCGAAGCCCTGGAAGATGCCGTTGGGGTCCTGGACGGACATGCCGGGGGCCGCCGTCTTGAACCCGACCCGGACCGTCCGATCGAACGGCGCCGGCCGTTCCGGTCCGGAGGAGCAGGCGGCGAGCGCGAGCGGCAGGACTGCGGCGGCGGTCACGGCGAGCATGCGCAAACGGTGTCCGGCGATCACGGCGAAGCCCTTCAGTCCTTGAAGTCGACGGTGTGGATGTTGACCAACAACGTGCAGCCCGTCGGGCTCAGAGTCAGTGCCAGGTCCACGCTCGACTGGTTCGCGGGCACATTCGCCCGCACCACCGAGCCCGGCTTCCGGGGGCCCGACTTCCAGCCGCCGATCGTCATCTCCACGGTCGTCTCATGACACTCGCCGCTGTCCGGGTTCTTGTCGCTCAGGTTCAGCGGGATCTCCACGCGCGTGCGGCCGGCGGGAACGTTTACCGTGGTGTAGAGGGTGGACGTGGCACCAACGCCCCGTGAGAGCTCGCTGCCGTGCCAGTCCACCGGCACCGGCACCGCCGGCCGGTCGCCGCCCGCCGAGACGATCGCCCAGACCACCACCGCGAGAACGACCGCGCCGACGCCGCCGACCAACCACCACGTGCGGCGGCTCCGCGCTTTCGGCTCCCGGGGCTCCGGCTCGTCGCCGTGGGGCGTCGGAATGGCGATCGTGACGGAGCTCGGAAGGCCGGGAATGGAACTGCAGAATTCCCGGATCTGCGCCTCCGACCCGCCGACCACCAGCCACGTGAACTCGCTCAGCGGATCGGGCACCCCGGGCGCCGTGCTGCTCCCCCAGCCCTGCGCCAGCAGCAGACCGCCGTTGTCCAGCAGCCATTCCTTGAAGCCGTCCGTATGCCGCGATTCGAGCACGACGTTGAAGAACCGCAGCCAGGAGACCGCTCGTTGGCCGCCGGCGAGCCGCCGTGCCTCCTCGTAGAGCGCCTGCCGGGCGGCGGGCGCGTTGCTGTGCCGGATGCACGACCGGGTGATCCGGGTGAGGTGCGTGTGCGTCGCGTTGTCGAACGTGACCTCGAACTCCACGACCCCGGGTGCCTCCCGGATGCTGTGCACCAGATCGGCGCGCCGGTCCCCGTTCTCCAGCAGCGGGATCTCCTTCAACGCCGCCGCCAGGACGTGCACCGCGCGCTCGTCAAGCTGCCGCATGTGTGCCCCCTCCGCAGCTCGTCGCGAGCAGGAGCTCCAGGTCGCCCACCGCCCGGTGCCCGCCGGCCAGCCGTCGGACCGCCGCGACCAGGGCGCGGAGCGCGTCGCAGGGGGCGAGGTTGTCGAGGCAGGCGCCGGCGATCAGTTCCAGGTGGGGCAGGGCTAGCGAGTCGCCGCGCGGACGGATGCCCTGCTCGGCGGGGAGTGTGTCGTTGATCCGGCGGACGAGGTCGTGGCGCACCCGCTCGTCGTCCAGCGCCGGTATTCGGAACAGCGCGTCGGCCCACTCCTGGCGGCCCGCCATGCGGTACGCGGCAGCCGGGCACGCAGCAGCCGTCGGCAGGTCCAGCAGCGCGCGCAGCTGCCCGACCGGGGTCATCCACCCACCCACCGGGTCGCCGTCGTCCTCGGTCCCCTTGACCACACCGACCACCTGCCCGCTGCCCGGGGCGACCACCATGCTCCCGCTGAGCCCCTTGCGGATCCACCCGTTCACGAGCCGGACGAAGCCGCCCGACAGCCCGGCCACCGTCAGCCGAGCGGTGTCCGGCTGCACGCCGTCCGCCGGGGTGGCCGTGGTGAAGCCGTGCGCGGAGAGCTCCGTACCGGCCGGTGCCTCCGTCGCGGCGAGGACGGCGACCGGCCGCCCCTCGCGGACGGGTGTGCGCAGCACGGCGAGGTCGGGCGCGGGGTAGTAGGCGCTGCCGGCGGGCCGGTCGGGCGGCCACAGGTCGACGGAGAGGACCTCCTCCGCGCCGAGCGCGCCGTGCACCGTGACCGGCCGGCGTCCGTGGACGACGTGGGCGCAGGTCACGACGAGTCCGGGGGCGACGAAGAAGCCGCTGCCCAGGAAGGTCGTGGCGCCGTCGGCGAGCCAGACGGCGGGGTCGTGCGGGCCGCCGGCTCTCAGGACCACGCGGGCCGCCCTACGCGGCGGTGGGGGTGCCGGAGCCGGCGCGGTCCCAGGTGAGCCGGACGTTCAGGCTCGCCTCGCCGCCCGCCTCGGCCAGCACGCCGATCAGCCGCCCGGCCTGGACGGAGAGCGTCACCCCGAACTCCACCTCGAACGAGGACGGGTCGCCGCACTTCACCGCGGTGTCCTTGGCCCACTGGCCGACGGCCTGGACGGTCTCGCGCACCTGGTCGAAGGTGTGCCGCACGGCGGTGGAGACGGCGCCGGCGTCACCGGAGTCGCGTCCCGTCCGGCCGTCACCTCCCGGCCGGGGGTCTCGGACGGCGGCGTAGACGGTCGTGCCGTCGGCGAGGTGGACCTCGATCGTCTCGGGGGTGGAACCGGTGGAGCCCGCGGAGCCGGTGGGGTCTGCCATGCACGTCACGTCCCTAGGAGGTCGAATTGCGGTGCACATGCGCCTGGTCCGGTCGCGTCCGATCAGAAGTGTGACTGATGAGGCGTCAGGTCCGGTGGCGGCTAGTCAGATTAGCGCATCCAACTATCCTCGCCTGCACGCACCGTGCACACCCGTCACCGGATCGTTACCGCGGGCGAACGGAGCGGCCGGGGCAGGGCAGGAGTCCTCAGCCCGTCGCCGCCGGAGCGTCACCGTCGGCGGGCCGGAGGCGGGGAGCACGCGAGTACAGCGCCACGACCGCCGCCTCGAAGCCGGCCACGGCGAGCAGCCCGGGACCGGCCCCGAGCCGCAGCAGCAGCGCCCCGCCGACGCCGCCGAGCAGGATGCCCGCCACCGTCGCCACCCGGCGCATCCGGGTCAGCCGGGGCACCGCCCGTACGGCCGGCCGGAACGCGAGGGTGTCCACGATCGCCTTCACCAGGGCCGTCTGCAGGACCGTCGTCGGCATGTCCGGGATCCGCGCCTGGTCCATGATCCGGCTGTGCCAGCCCATCGCGACCGCCAGGACCGGGACGAGGAGGCCCACCCCGTGCGTGGGCAGCCGCTCGGCGCCGTCGGCGGCGATGGTGCAGGCCCCGGCGGCGGCGATGAGCGCGGCCTCGGTGCCCAGCATGGACACGAACCAGCGCCGGCCCTCGCGGAGCCGGCCCACGATCACGCGATCGGCCAGCAGCACCCCGGCCGTGAACGCCCCCAGCGCCGCCGCCGGCGCGGCGAGCGGCGTCCCCGCCGTACCCGCCACCCCGAAGCCGAGCAGCAGCACGTTCCCGGTGGCGAGCGCGGCGAAGACGTGCCCGAGCCCGAGGTAGGTGATCGCGTCCACCGCGCCGGCCACCATGGTCAGGGCGAACATGACGCCGGCGATGAGCGCCTCACCGCGCCCCGGAGCGACCCTCATGCGGCCAGCCTGCCCCGGCCGTCGCGGGTGCGCCGTCCGTGCGGCTCCTTCGGGGGACGCCCGGCACTGGCGGTCCGGTCCCGCCCGGCGTCAGTCCAGGAGCCGCCGGAGCTCCGTCTGGGCCCGGGTGACGAGCGCCTTCGCGGTGTGGCCGGAGACGCCCAGGGCCCGGCCGACCTCGCGGAACGAGCGCTCCGGCTCGCCGTCCAGGCCGTAGCGCAGGACGAGCGCGTCGGCCTCGCGCCGGTCGAGACGTGCCAGGGCCTTGCGGGCGACGGTCGCGAAGTCCCTTGCCACGGCCGAGCGTTCGGGATCGGTGAGGCCGAGGCCGGGTGCCGGCGGTTCCTCGTCCTCCTCCGGCGCGACCGTGCGCAGCTGCCGGTGGAGCGCGGCCACCGTGCCCGGCGAGATGCCGAGTGCCGCCGCCGCCAGGCCGAGGTCGTCGGCGTTGTCCCGGAGGGCGCCGCGCAGTGCCACCGTCCGGCCGACCAGGTCGGCGGGGACGACGGCCGGGAACTCCTGCTGCGCGATCGCCCGCTGGATCTCCTTCCGCACCCACGTGTGCGCGTACGCCGCGAAGGGTGCGCCGCGGTCCGGGTCGAAGCGGTGGGCGGCGATCAGCAGACCGAGGATGCCGGACTGGCGGAGGTCCGCGCGGTCGAGGTGCCAGGTGCGGTAGCGGGCGACCTCCCGCTCGACCAGGCGACCGTGCGCGGTGACGAGCCGCTCCCGCACCTCGTGGTTGCTCATCGTGCTCCGTCTCCCCGGGTCGGGCCCACGTCCTGCTGTCACCGGGTACCGATACCGGGCGGCGCGCCGAATGCGAGCTTCGCAGCGCCGCGGTTTCCCGGTATCACCTCCGGCAACACGAGAACCGCACCGAACCGAGAGGCCCGCACCATGTCCGACACCACTGTTTGGAAGCCCCTGGCCATCGTCCCGTACGGCGCCGTCCTGCACGTCCCGGCCGGCTGGGAGGCGATGCCGCCCGTCCCGGCGAACGGTCCGGAGATCCTGCGGGCCACCGGCGGCCCCGGCCGGAACCTGATCGTCTTCAAGGTCCCGGCCAGGGACATGACCGCCGAGAAGGTCGCGGACGTCGCCCAGGAGAAACTGGAGGCCCACGGCTACGGCGACTTCACGCGCACCGAGGCCCGGTTCGGCGGACGCCAAGGCGTCGCGCTGGACTTCCTCACCCGGCACGGCAGCGGCGCCGTCATCTACCGCACCCGGGAGTACTTCGCCGTGCGCGGCAACGCCGCCTTCATCCTCGGCATGGGCAGCGCGACCTGGGACGAGCACCTGCCGCTCATCGAGGAGATCGCCGCGCGGTTCGAGCTCACGGACTGACGCGCCGCGCGGCAGGCGGAGCGGGGGGGGGGGGGGGGGCCCCCCCCCCCCCCCCCGCCCCCCCCCCCCCCGCCCGCCCGCCCGCCCCCCCGGCGGCGGCGCTCGGGCGAGGGC
>NZ_JBHWGD010000014.1:0-57969 GCF_042733235.1 Kitasatospora sp. NPDC059722 | reverse complement strand
TTGTCTCTTCGCGGCGGTGGCAGGCCCATATGGACCGCCGGCGCGGGCCGTGGGGGGCCCCGCCCCCCCCGGCCCCCCCCGGCCCCCCCCCCGCCCCCCCGCCGGCTACCGGCTACCGGCCGTCAGCCGGTCGAGCTCGTCGGCGATGTCCGTCCACCGCTCCTCCGGCAGGTTGTGCCCCATCCCCGGGTAGCCGACGAACCGGGCACCCGGGATCCGCGCCGCCACCGCCCGTCCTCCGGCCGGACGGACCAACGGGTCGTCCTCCCCGTGGATCACCAGGGTGGGCGCGGCGATCCCGGCCAGGCCCGGGGCCGGGAAGCGGACGGCACGCGAGGCGGCGAGCTGGCGGCGGCGGGCCGTCGGATCGTGCGGGTGACGGGCGTGGCACTCGGCGGCCACCGCGCGGGCCTGTTCCTCGGGGAAGCGGGCCCCGTCCGGGTAGGTCAGCCGCAGCACGTCCACGGTCCGGCGGATCTGGCTCGCCCGGTCGTCCCCGTACCGGCGGAACGCCAGCTTGAACGGGCGCAGCGGGTGGACGTACGCGAGGGCGCTCGCCGGCCGGTCGACCGGGATCGACAGCATGGAGGTCAGCGTGCGCACCCGTTCGGGCGCGGTCGCCGCGAGGTACTGGCCGAGCCCGGCGCCCATGGACGCGCCGCAGAGGTGGGCGTCGTGCCAGCCGAGCGCGTCCAGGACGGCGAGCGCGTCCCCGGCCATGTCGACGGCGGTGTACGCGGTGCCGCGGTGCCCGGTGAAGTGCGTGGAGAGGCCGCTGTCGCGGTGGTCGTAGCGGACCACCCGGTAGCCCCGCCCGGCGAGCAGGCGGCAGAAGTCCGTCCACCACCACAGCATCTGGCCGTCCAGGCCGGCGATCAGCAGCAGCGGCCGCCCGTCCGGTTCGCCGAACGCCTCGTAGGCGATCTCCACCTCGCCGTTCCTCGCCACCGCGCGCTCGTACGGGACTGACACGACCATCGGGGCCCCCTCGCCTCGCCGATTTTCACCATGCACTCGCATGGTAAAAGCCGCCGCGTATGCTTGGCAATGCACTCGCATTGCCAAACTGCCCCACTGCCGAACTGCCGCAGTGCCCGACCACCAGACGGACCGTCACGGGAGAACCACCGCCCATGCCCAAGCAGGTCGACCGCGAGGAACGCCGCCGCCACATCGCCGCCGCCCTGCTGCGGATCATCACCACCCGCGGCCTGGAGGGCGCCGGCCTGCGCGACGTCGCCGCCGAGGCCGGCGTCTCGATGGGCGCGGTGCAGCACTACTTCGCCACCAAGGACGAGATGCTGCGCTTCGCCATCGAGTACAACCACGAGCTGCTCACCGCGCGCTTCGCCCGCCTCTTCGCCGGCGACCGGATGCCCACGACGGTGCGGGAGCTGCTCGGCCGGCTGCTGGTCGAGCTGCTCCCGCTGGACGAGCAGAGCCGCGACGGCGCCCGGATGGGCGCGGCCATCCTCGCGCGCGGCGCCGTCGACCCGTCCGTGCGCGACGTCGTGACGATGGTGTACGAGGGCGCCACCGGCTTCCTCGCCCAGCAGCTGAGGCTCGGCCAGGAGCGCGGCGAGCTCCCCGCCGACCTCGACCCCGACCACGCCGCCCGCGCCCTCCACACCGTCGTCGAGGGCCTGCGCTGGCCCGTCCTCTTCGGCGTCTACCGCGAGGCCGACGCGCTCGCCGTCCTGGACGAGCACCTGGACCGGCTCTTCGGCTAGGGCGCTTCAACCGGCGTGGTGAACACTGCGCCCGCCCGGAGCAGGTTTCCCAGCGGGCGGTTCGCCGAGAAACCTGCTCCGGCCTGCGTGCGGTGCGGGCGGGCACCGGGAGATGACGCGGGCTACCTGCGCTGGAGGTTGACCGCGTCGTCGCGGACCCAGTCGTAGTGGCCGCCCTGGCCCTGCGGGGTCTCGTAGAAGGTGTGGCCGTCCCACTTGGTCGCGCTGCCGGTGAGCTTGACGCACTGGTCCTTGCGCCACCGGCTGCCCAGGTTGGTGAAGCCGCCGACCTCGTTCCAGGTCCGGATCCAGTCGGTCCGCTGGCGGTTCGGTTCGCCGTAGACGCGGATGTCCGCCCGCCAGGCGTCCGCGAGGTCCTTGGTGACCCTCGCGTCGCAGTTCACGCTCTCCGCGACGTCGCGCAGCTGGTCCAGGTCCACGAGGTGGGACTCCACGTAGCCGCCCTCGCCCCTCCTGACCACCGCCTTGGCGAACTGCTTGTACACCGCGCCCTTGTCGTTCTCCTTGGCGATGCTCCAGTAACCGTCCCAGCCGGTGTACCAGCCGGGGGCGTACTTGTTCTCGTCCAGCTCGATGAAACAGGTGTCCTTCGCGACGCTCCGGACCGTGCCCTGGGCCCGGCGGTAGCTGCCGTCGGCGTGGCTCAGGTAGGAGACCGCCTCCACCTTCGTCCACCCCGCGCAGGCCGCCGCGCCCGTCCCGGCCTGGGGCTGGGCGACGGCCTGCATGCCGCCGCCCAGCACGAGCGCGGCGGCGGCCACCACGGCGGCGATCGGGACCTTGGTATTCACCACAGGAACTCCTTGTATCTGATGACGTGTCAAACATGCAGCGCAGCAACCAGCAGCGAGATCGAAGAGCCGCGGCGCCCTTCGGGGTCGGGTCGCGGACAGCGATCTGGGCCGCCCTTGCCGTGAAGGGCGGCCCAGTGACCGAACGGTGCGCCCGGCTTCCCGCGTAGTCGCGTGCCGGTCAGCCGCCAGGCGCCGGGGCGGTCACGCCTCGGCCTGTCACTCCGGCAGGGGCTTGACGATCGTGTGGGTGATGACCTGTCCCTGGATGTGCTTGACCTCGAGCTTCTGATGGCCGACCGGCTGGGCGGCCTTGACGGCTGTCGGCTTGGCGGCGGTCTCGGCGGCGGCGGCGGTCTCGCCGGCTTCGGGCTCGTCGGCGGTGGTCTCGGTGGGCTGGTCGTCGGCCACGGACGGGCTCCTTCTGTCATGCGCGGATCGGACTTGGTCGATCTTCCCCGGCGGCGACGTGGAGTAACCGGTCGAATACCGGCCAGGCGGGCGCGGTAGTGGCCTGGACGGTTCGTCGAACGGGCACGAGCGGCCGCCGTCCGGGGCACGGTGTTTCCACAGGACCCGCCGGGCCGGGTCACCCGTGCGACGGGTCCCGCAGGACAGCGGGAGGCCCGCCGACCGAGCATGGGGGCGTGCGGCGAGCGCGTCCGGTCCCGCACACCCGACTGCGGGCCCGCCGCGTCCCACCGGCGGCCGCCCCGGCCAGACCCCCAGGAGTCCCCGATGACCCCGCTGCCCACCGTCGCCGACGGCATGAGCGCGCCGGAAACCATCACCGCGCTGCGCACGCTCCTCGACGAGCACGCCGCGACCATCGCCCACCACCCCGCGACCGTCGACCGCATCCGGGTGCTCGTCGCGGAGATCGCGGCCTTCCCGTCCCGCGACGGGTCCAGGGGCCACGCAGGCATCAGCACCGACACCGGCACCGGCCACCGGAGCGCTCCCGGCGGGCCCTCGCAGATCGACGCCGTGCTCGACCGCCTGATGGCCCGGACCGGCCCGCTCAGCCGCGACGCCGAGGTGACGGAACGGATCCGCCGCCTCCACCGCGCCGTCACCGACGCCGCCAACGCGTCCCCCGGCACCGACACCCTCTCCCAGCGCGAACGCGCCTCGGCCCTCGCGCTCCTGGACCTCCTGATCGCGCGGGCCCCGGAGATCGGCGCCGACCCCGGGGCCACCGAACGCGTGCACACCCTCAACGAGGCCGTCAGCCTGGAGAACTGACCGCGGACGCACCCGACGCCTCAGGCGGTGCCGAGCGGGTTGAGGAGCGCGAAGCGCCAGGTGCCGTCGTACGGGTCCCGGCGGGCGATGTTGGCGGTGGTGCCGGTCCGGGCGGTCCGCCCGCCGCCGGGGGTGTCGACCTCCAGGGTCCAGTCGTTGACCAGCAGGGCACTGCCCGCGCCGACGAGCGTGTGCCGACGGACGTTCGTCAGCTTGCCGTGGACGGCCACGGTGCCGCCGAACTCCGCACGGAGCGCGTCGGTGCCCGTGATGAACTCGCCGGCCACCGTGCGCATGGCCGCGTCCGGGGCGAAGAGGGTCAGGACGGTGTCGACGTCGCCGGCGTTCAGGGCGTGCTCGAACGCGATCGGCAGCTGCGCGGGATCGGTGATGACGGGGACGGACATGGTGAAACATCCTCACGTGTCGTAGTGGTGACGGTGACGGTGACGGCCCTCAGCCGCCGTGCCTCCACGATCCCCCCGGGGCCACCTCCCCGGCGAGGTAGAGTCGGGACTCGCCATGGTCGAAAACGGACACCACGACGTCATCGAGATCGCCTACGACAACCCCGACCCTGCACACCCGGGGGTCGAGGTCCTGACCTTCGAGGCGCTGAAGCAGCGCCTGAAGAGCTCCGTCGCCCGCCGGCCGAGCCGGCTCGACTTCCACCAGCTGGTGCTCGTGCGCGGCGGCGAGGGCACCGCGATGGTCGATTTCGTCCCGCACCCGTGCACGCGCGGCACGCTCCTGCACCTGCGCCCCGGCCAGGTGCAGCGCCTGCCGTCCGGCGCCGACGGCCGCCCGGCGGCACTCGACGCCGTCCTGCTCCTCTTCACCGCCGACTTCCCACCGCCGCTGCCCGCGACGCACGCCGCGCTCGACGGCTTCGGCCCGGTCGCGTGGCAGCTGCCGCCCGGTGAGTTCGGCGCCTTCGACCGGGCGGCGGCGGAGCTGGAAGCCGAGTACGCGGCACTCCGAACCGGCGCGGCCCCCGCCGGCCTTTCGAGCGCGCTGCTGCGCCAGCTCCTCGGCGCGTTCCTCATCCGCATCGCCCGCCTCCCAGGCCCCACCGGCGAACCCTCCCCCGACCTCTACCTCGCCTTCCGGCGCGAACTGGAACGGTCCTTCGCCACCACCCGCTCCGTCGAGGAGTACGCCGCCCGCCTCGGCTACTCCCCCCGCACCCTCACCCGCGCCTGCCTGGCCGCCACCGGCCGCACCGCCAAACAACTCGCCGACGCCCGCGTCGCGTTGCAGGCCCAGCGCCTCCTCGCCCACACCGACCTCCCCGTCGCGACCATCGGCCGCACCCTCGGCTTCGGCGAGCCCACCAACTTCGGCAAGTTCTTCACCCGCGAGACCGGCCGCACCCCGCGCGCCTTCCGGCGCGCCCAGCGCTGATCCGGCGACAGGTCAGGCTGCTTCGCATCCGCTCCAACGGCCCCATCCCCGCACCCGTTCGAGCGGCCGGCCGCGCCGACACCTCTCCGGGCGCGACCAACCGACGAACCGTCGGGCGAACCTGGCCCCCCAGAGATGCTCTCCGAGTCGGCGCCCCGCGCCGACCGCTCGCCACGGGAGGCGCCCCCTTGAAGAACACCCTCCGGACCAACAGACCCCTGGCCGCCATCGCCGTCTCGGCCGCCGCGATGGCGGTCGTCGTCTCCCCGGCCGGGGCCGGCCAGGCCCTCGCGGCCCGCGCCTGCTTCGACCGCGCCAAGCAGCCCTACACCTCGGTGGTGGACAGCCACCTCCACTTCCGCCCCTTCGGCGGGCGGGCGATCCCCTTCGAGGAGATGACCGACTACCTGCGCAAGAGTGGCGTCCGCTACGCCAACATGTTCGGCATCGGACAGGTCCTGCCCGCCGACTCCGACTGCGTGTACTACCTCGACTGCCCCGGCACGCCGGTGCGGCCCAGCATCCGCAACGACATCGCCAACGCCGAGAACTTCCGCGAGCAGCACCCGGACGACCCGCACCTCACGCTGTCGATGACCTTCATGGACCTGCACCACCCGGAGACCGTCCCCGCCGGAATCGCGCTCTACGACCGCGAGTACCCGAAGATGTTCACCTGGGCCGGCGAGGTCAACGTCGTCAAGCAGGCGCTGTTCGCCAACCAGGCCGAGTCGGCCGACAGCGACGACATCGCCGACTGGGGCCCGTTCATGCAGGTGTACCGGGAGCGCGGCATCCCCGTCACGTTCCACTCCGACCTCGGCAACGACGCGGAGCCGACCAAGTACCTGCACCTGATGGAGGAGATCCTCGACCGGTACCCGGTCAACAAGATCGTGTGGGCCCACATGGGACTCTCGAAGGAGCTCGCCACCCTCGACCCCGACGAGCACATCCGCATCCTCGACCGCCTCCTCGACGCCCACCCGAACCTGACGCTCGACCTCAGCTGGCGCGTCCTGGAGGACCTCTACTTCAGCCGCCCGGGCGTCCGCGAGAAGTACGCGGCCTTCCTCGACCGCCACCCCACCCGGGCGATCACCGGGACGGACTTCGTGGCCGCCCGGAACAAGGACTACGCGGTCTACGAGCAGGAACTGGAGGTCACGAGCCGGATCAACCGCGCGCTCGGCAACGAGGCCTTCCGGGACATCGCCCTCGGCCAGAACTACTTCGCCCTCCTGGGACTCAAGGACGAGGCCCCGCGCATCTGCCGCACCCGTCCGCGTTCCGACGCCTGACGGTCGGAGCCCCCACAGGCCCTTGTGCATCAGGTCCGTGGGGGCCCACCGGGCTCAGCGCGCCGCGAGCAGGTACCCGAGGGCGGCGGCGGTCCCGGACGTGATCAGGCCGGACGCCAGGAGGTGGAGGCGGGCCGGCACCTCCAGCGTCAGGCGGATCCCTCCGACGCGGACGTCCAGGACCGGGCCGACGGGGTCGGGCCGGGTGAGGGACTCCGACGAGGCCTGAGCTGGGATCTGGTCGTGCGACATGGTCGCGTCTCCTGGCGGTGCGGTCGGGTCCGGCGGACCCGGTTCGTTTCGGGCATAGGTCGGGCGCACCGTCCGGACCCACGCGAGCGGCCCAAAAATCTTTTCCCGAAAGAATTGTGACGATGCGTGGGATCGCGCTCATCCGCGGGCCTACAACGCCGACAGGAGCAGCGTGGTGCTGGGCCGCAACGCGGGAGGGTCGATGGTGCAGGTCGAGAGGAGCGGCGCTTCGCCGTACCCGGCACCGGCCAGAGAGCCCGCCCGCGCCCCGGCCGACTCGCTCGCGCGCCGGAAGGCGGACCAGGACCTCGTCGACCGGCTCGCCGCCGGGGGCTGGACCGGGCCCGACTACGTGCTGTTCGAAACCGCGATGATAGCCACGGGCACGAAGGTGCTGCGGCACTGGATCGTCACGGAGCAGATCCACCACCGCTGTTTCACCGCCGGCCGGCCCCTGGACACGGATGCCGGGACGCGGCGGGTCCTCCGCGAGCGGGTGGACGAGCGGGAGTCGCTGATCGGCGAGACGGTCGCCCTCGCCTGGACGCGGTTCCGGGAGAAGGCCTTGATCGAGGGCGGCTGGAGCTGCGCCGGCGGTGCCACGCTCGCCTCCTACTTCGTGGGCGCGGTCCTGCTGGCCTTCCCCGGCGCCCACCGACGCTGGTGCCGGGAGTTCGGGGCGGGTGCCGCCGTCGAAGTCCCGCTCGGCGACGCGCTGCCCGACATCGTGGACGGCGGGGAAATGCAGCAGGACCGCGCCCACGACGACATCGTGCCCGACCTGGCGGCGTCCGAGACGGTGATCGCCGACCTCGGGCCGGACCTCACCCCCGAACAGTGCCGGATCCTCGCGGAGATCTTCCGCTGGCGCGCCCTGGGACTCACGGACAAGGAGATCGGGGCCCGCCTCGGACTCTCCGAGGGCGCGGTCTCCATGCGGGTCAAACGGCTTCGCGACCACCTCGGCCGCGGCCGGCAGCGCGGGCCCCGACAACCCGGCGAGCAGCAGGACCCCACCAACGAGGAACGGAGGAGGACGCACCCATGACCAATCCCATGCCCGAGGCCGTCACCGGCGACCTGATCCGTTGGGCCCTCACGACTCTCCGCACCGCGGGCACGAGCGACGCGGGCGTCTGGACGCGGGAGTTGGAGCGTGTCCGCCTGCCGTCGCGCGGAGGCGCGGAAGTGGACGTCGGCAGACTGAGCCCATCGCTGCGGGGCTTCCTGAGGACCCTGCGGGGATCCTCGATCGCACCCGAACTCGATCCGGAGTCCATCGAGCCGGTGCTGGACCGGAACGTCTACGACTGGGATGACGCCGAGGAGGAGAGCCCGGTGGAGGAGCCCGTCCGCCGCGTCGTCGTGGTCGTGGACTGCGAGCGGTCCGGCATCCGCAACCACCGTGACCAGGAGTTCCGGGACGCGTGGTTCCGCGCGGTGACGGAGGCCTGCTCGCGGGTCGTCGGCTGGCAGGACTGCAGGCTCGACCGGGATGACCGGGGTGACGGGGTGATGGCCCTGCTGCCGAGCGACGCGGACGGGGAGTCGATCGCCCGCTGGTTCCGCCTCGTGGCGGCCGGGCTGTCCCGGGAACACCGGCCGCGCTACCTGGCCGGCGTCCTGGGGACCCGGTCATCGGATCGACGCGTGCTCTGGGATCTGGGCCGGAAACTCGCCCTCCTCAGGTCGGTCCGGGACGAATTCCTGCACCGGAACGATCCCGGGCCGATCCTGGTGCTGCCCGAGTCCGTGTGGGAAGACCTGGCCGGACCGGACGGACGGGTGATGGGCATCCGTCGGTGGCAGCAGGTCACGCCGTCCGGTTCCACCGACCGGGCATGGGCCGCGCCCTGGTGGCCGACACCGGCCGGCAGGCCACCGGACGACGCCCTTCGGCGCGCAGCCCGTACCGCGCGGCAACTGGCCGGCGAGCTGACCCGGGCGCGGATCGGACACAAGACGAGGGCCGACCCGGCGTGGGAGCTGGACGAACTCGGGATGGCTGCCAAGCAGTTGTCGGCGGACCTGGCCAATCTGGCGCGCGCCGTGAGCGAGCCGGGCCAGAGGCCGCTCATGCAGGAGATCTTCCGCCAGGCCTCCCATGCCGCGACGAAGTTGACCATGATGGCCGCGTTCGGCCGACGCAGCCACGTGGGGAGCGCCGAGCGTCAGTTGTACATCGTGATGGTGCGCCTCTACGAGATCGTCGGGGACGACGACGAAGCGGAGCCGGTGCACGAACGCCCGCCCGGCCGGCCCGATCAGTGGCGGGTGCATCACCGGCGGCCGGACCTCCGGCTGTCGGCGGCCGTCCGGAGTGTCCACGAGGGCCACTGACCCACACGCCGTGTGGTCCCGCGCACCATCTCGATCGGGATCGAGCAACTCCCGATCCTGGGATCCACGAGAAGTGCCACGCATGATCGAAGTTGATCATTCCACCTTTGCTGCGCCGCCCCTCCCCCTAACGTCTCCCCCGGTACGACACACGAGGGAGCTTGCCATGCGGGACGTTGTGCGGGAGTCGGCGTCGGCCGGGCGGATGGTGGTGTGGGAGGAGTCCGCCCGGGACGGGGCGCAGGCGAAGACGTTGATGCCCGGTTCGTTCCGCGTGCGGCTGGCGTGTGCGCAGGGGGCGGTGTTCGGGGCGGACGGGCCCCGGCACGTCGTGTTCGCCGCGGGGTTCCCAGCCGTGTGCGCCGAGGAGTTCGAGGCGGTGCGGCAGGTGGCGGTGGAGGCGGAGGGGCGGGTGAGCGTCGCCGCCGTGTGCCGGGCGACGCCCGCCGACGTCCGGCAGGCCGTCGCCTCGGCGCGCGGGACCGTGCACGCCAGGGTGATGGCGGTCGTGCCCGCGTCCGAGGCGATGGCCCGGGTGATGGTCCACCAGGGCGCGCGGGAGGCGCTCGCACAGGGCGCGGACCTGGTCAAGGCCGCCCGCGACCTGGACGACGCGGTCGCGATCGACGTGTGCCTGGCCGACGCCTCCCGGGCGGAGCACGGGCTGATGGGCGACGCCGCAGGGGAGTTCACCGCCCTCGGCGCCGGCACGGTGATCCTCGCGGACACCGTCGGGCGGCAACTGCCCGTCGAGGCGGCCGAGATGTTCGCGGGAGTCCGCGCGGCGGCCGGGCCGGAGGCCGTCCTCGGCTCGCACCTCCACAACGACCTGGGCCTCGGGCTGGCGAACACCCTGGAGGCGCTCCGGGCGGGTGTGCGGGTGGTCTCGGCCTCGTGGCTCGGGCTCGCGGAGCGCTCCGGCATGGTGGCCACCGAGCAGGTGCTGTTCCTGCTCGCCCACGCGCCCGAGCGCGCCGCGCGGCTGCTCGGCCTGCCCGGCGACGGCTCCGGGCTGTGGTGGCGGGCGCCCGACCTGACCCGGCTGCCCGCCCTCGCCGCCATGGTCTCCGAGCAGACCGGCGTGCCGCTCACCGTGACCACCCCGGTGGTCGGTTCCGGGGTCGGCACCATCTCGACCGGCACGCCGTTCGTCGATCCCGAGCTGTTCCAGCCGTACGACCCGAGAGCCCTCCTCGGCATCGAACCGAGCATCGTGCTCACCCAGTTGGCCAGCGCCCGCGTCGTCACCGCGGTCGCCGCACGGCTGGGCCACCGGCTCGACGCCGCCGGGGCCAGGGCCGCCACGGCGTGGGTCAAGCGCCAGGCGTTCCGGGCCGGTCGCGCGGTCGTCGACGAGCACGCCTTCGCCGCGTACCTGGACGGCGCCGCCCACGTGGAGGTCCACCCGTGATGCTGTCCGACGCCACCGCCGTCCGCCGTGCCCTAGCCGAGGGCCGGGCGGTCGTCCTGCCCAATCCGGCGCCGCTCACCTGCGTGGTCACCGCGACCCGGCCGGAGGCCGTCAACCTCGCCAAGCGGCGGCCGGCCGGCCAGGCCGTCGCCCTGTGGGCCCACCACCCGGACACGCTCGGCCGGTTGGCCGGGCTCCTCGACCTCGGCCCGGACGCGCTCCGGCTCGCCCGCCGGCTGCTCGACGAGGAGCTCGTCACCCTCCTCGTCCCCGTCCGGGAGCCGGGGAGCGCGCCGCCGTGGCTCGCCCCGGCCACCCAGGACGGGTGGGCACTCCTCTTCGGTGCGCTGTGGAAGCCGCTGGCCGACCTCCTGGAGCCGTTCCCCGTGCTCTACGTGAGCAGTGCCAACCGCACCGGGCAGCTCCCCTCCCCCACGCCCGCCGACGCGGCCGTCGCCTTCGGCCCGGACGTCCCGGTGCTCGCCGATCCGGTTCCGGCCGACACCGCGGCCACCCGTCGCGCGACCACCACCGTCCGGCTAGATTCCGACGGACGCATGGACGTTCACCGCCACGGCGCCCAGGACGGCGGGCACGGCGGCGCCGAGGAGTACCTGGCCCATCTCGGCCGCACCTATGGGGCTGACAGCACGCCGCGAATCGTAACAGTACTTATATAAGTGCTGTTACGATCTGCGCCATGACCGAAGACCCCACCCTCCAGAGCCTCTGGCGCCCCCTCCGACTCCTCCAGGCGTCGATGGACGCGGACATCGGCCGGGTCTACGCCGACGCGCGGATCGACGGGCTCAAGCCGACCTTCGTCATGGAGCTCCTGCGGCTGCACACCCACGGGCCGATGACCATCACCGAGCTGGCCGAGTCGGTCGGGCGGACGCACTCGGCGCTCAGTCAGAAGGTCGCCGCGATGCGCGCGGCGGGCTGGGTGCGGACCGTCCCGGGCGATGACGCGCGCAGCAAGAAGGTGACGCTCACCGACGAGGCCCGCGCGATCACCGGTCGGCTGGCGGCGGAGTGGCGGGCCACCGAGGCGGCGCTGGCCGAGATCGAGGCCGAGATCCCGTACCCGCTGAGCCGGGTGGTCGCCGACGTCGAGCGGGCGCTGGAGCGCCGGAGCTTCCACGACCGGATCGCCGAGAAGCTCGCGGAGGACCCGGCATGGGACTGAGCGGCGCCCTGGTGGACATCGGCCCCTGACGGTCCTCGCCCGTCTTCCGGCGGATGTGGACGGGCAGTCGCCGTCCTCGGTCGACAGCCAGATGACGGTCGTCGGCGTGATGTTCCAGGTCTGGGAGTCGACGAGGGGCACCGGCCGGTTGCTCCCGCGGTGCCGAGGACGACCACCGCAGGCCGAGCGAGCCGGCGCACGGTTACCGGGTTTCGAGGATGCCCTTCAGGACGTCGAGGTTCTTCGCGACCGCGCGCTTGACCCGGGGGCCGGCGATCACGGCGACGGCCTTGAGGGCTCCCGGGGCGGCGAGGTGGGCGGTGTTTGGACTCACTGCGTGGTCACTCAGGCGCGCGACGGCGAAGCGTTCGACGCTCCGCGCCGGCGGATCGCCTCGCTCGGCGCGTCCGCACCCATGATCTCGTCCAGCAGGGCGCGGGCAGCGGCGAGCTCGTCCATCTGCCGGGTGATCCGGGCGCGTTCGCGGGCCAGGCCCTCCAGCAGTTCCGGGCAGGTCGGGCCGGGGCGGCGGCGGCCCGGGAGCGGCAGGCCCGGCAGGATCTCGGCGATCGCGGCGCTGTTGAGTCCGGCGGCGAGGAGGGTTCGGATGCCGTGGACGGCGTCCACGTCCCGTTCGCCGTACTCGCGGTAGCCGCTGGGGCGGCGCTCGGGGGTGAGCAGCCCCTGCTCCTCGTAGTAGCGCAGGGCGCGCGGCGTGACGCCGGTCCGCCGGGCGAGCTCTCCGATCCGCATCGCGGGCACCTCCTGAGGACGGGACGGGCGCCGCGTCCCGGCTTGACTCTGACGTCGGCGTGAAGGTCTAGCGTAACCGGCATGCCGAACGAACGATCTTCCTCAACCACCCCTGCCCGCACCGCCGTTGCCGTACTGGGCCTGGGCCCGATGGGCCGGGCCCTCGCCGGGGCGCTGCTGGCCGCCGGGCATCCGACCACCGTGTGGAACCGCACGCCGGGCCGGGACGCCGACCTGCTCGCCCGCGGTGCGCGGTCGGCCGCGAGCGCCGCCGAGGCGGTGGCCGGCTCACCGCTCGTCCTGCTCTGCGTCCGCGACCAGCCGGCCGCCCGGGCCGTCCTGGACACCACCGCGGCGGCGCTGCGCGGCCGGACCCTCGTCAACGCCACCTCGATCGCGCCCGACGACGCCCGCGCCAACGCCACCGACGCCCGTGACTACCGCCTGCTCGACGCCGCGATCCTCACGCCCACCCCGACGATCGGCAGCCCCCTGGGCACGATCCTGCTCAGTGGTGACCCCGAGGCCTTCACCGAACACCGGGAGACGCTCCGGGCCCTCGGCACCGTGCGCCACGTCGGCACGGACCCAGGACGGGCGGCGGCCTTCGACGCGGCCCTGCTGGACCTGTTCTGGACCACCGTGCACGGGTACGTCCACGCCCTCGCGCTCGCCCGCGCCGAGGGCATCAGCGGCGCCGAACTCGCGCCGTACGCCCAGGGGTTGCCACTCCTGCTGCCCCCGCTGATCGACGACTTCGCCCGGCGCGCCGACGACCGCCGGCACCCGGGCGACCGCAGCAGCGTGGCCTCCGCCGCGGCCGGTCTGGCGCACGTCGCCCACACGGCCCGCGCCCGGGGCCTGGACACTGCCGTCCTGGACGCCGCGCTCGCCCTCACCCGCCGGGCGGCGGAAGCGGGCCACGGGCCGGACGGGGTGTCCGCGCTGGTCGACCTGCTCGCCGCCTGAGGACCGGACGGAACGTCAGACGCGGCGGCCCCAGGCCGAGATCAGCGGGGCGGTGGCCAGGTCGAGCTTCCCGCTCTCGACGGCCGCGAGGTGCCGGTCGATCTCCTCGTCCGTCGCGAGGCCCTTCTCGACCAGGAGGCCCCGGACGTGCCGCACCGTCGAGGCCTCCAGCACGGCGCACGCGGGCGAGGTGATCGGGAAGTACGCGTCGGCCTGCACGTCGGCGAGCCCGGCCTCACGCAGCACGCGCGGCAGGGTGCGCCCGTAGGCGAGGTCGGCGCCGCGCGAGGCCATCAGCTCGCGGAAGCCGTTGCGCAGCCGGTTGGCGAGCCGCTGCTCGGGGCCGGACTCGTCGGGGCAGATCAGCGGCATGAGCGCGGGGTCGGCGTCCTCCAGGAGGAGCCGGCCGCCGGGGCGCAGCGCCCCGACCATGCGGCGCAGCGCCTCGGCACGGTCGGGGACGTGGACGAGGACGAGCCGAGCGTGCACGAGGTCGAACTCGCCGGGCGGCGGCGGGTCGGCGACGACGTCGTGGGTGAGCACCTCGATCGTGCCGTCGGCGATGCCGCTCGTCCACGAGGCGTCGATGTCGGTGGCGACCACCGTCCCGGTCGGGCCGACGCGCTCCGCCAGCCCGAGCGGGACGGACGGGCCGCCGGCGCCGACCTCCCAGACCCGCATGCCCGGGCCGAGGCCGATCCGGTCGACGTGCCCGAACGTCACCGGGTTGAAGATCTCGGCGAGGGCGTCGAAGCGGACGCCGGCCTCCGCCCGCCGGTTGTCGAGGAGGTAGCCGCGGTCTTCGTCGTGATCAGCCATGCGCCGATTCTCGCAGAGGACCGTCACAGGCCGCGGATGGCCTCCCCCAGGTCGGGGCCGTAGGAGGACCAGCAGGAGATCGAGCCGTCGGAGTCCAGGTCCCCCATGTACCAGTCGTCGCCGGCCTTCACGAGGCAGAGGCCGTGGAAGGAGATGATGATGCTCGGCCGGAGGGTCTCGTGGTCGGCGCGGCCGTGCACCTCGACGACGACGAGCCGGGCGAGGGAGAGCAGTTCGGCTTCGGAGTCCCCCGAGGCGGTGCGGATGCGCTCGATCGTCCAGCCCTCGGGCAGTCCTTCGTCGGAGCCGTCGTTCCCCACCGCGCGGTCGTACCGGGGTCTGCTCACGGCCGGCCGCCCGCGATGACGCCGAAGTGGCCGTCGAAGCGGCGGTAGAGGACGCGGCCGCGGCCGGTGACCGGGTCGGCGTAGAAGAGGAACGGCAGTTCGGCGGCCTCCGCACTCGCGACGGCCTCGTCGTCGGTGAGGCGGCGGGCGCCGCGCGGGTGGAGCGTCAGCGGCACGGCGCAGCGGTGCGGCGGGGCGGCGGCCGTCGTGCGGGCGAGGCGGTAGCCGGTCGGGCCGGTGCGGTAGACGACGGCGTCGGTCTCGGTGGCCGGGTCGGTGAACAGGTGGATGTCGTAGTCCATCGCGTCCAGGGTGCGCACCGCGGCGTCCGGCGAACACCACACCAGAGACGGGGACTTGACCCGGACGATCCGCCGGGAGCCGTCCGGGACGGACACCTCCTCGGACCCTCCCGGCGTCCACGCCCGCGGCTTCCACACCCCGCCGACCGCCGCGATCCGCCGCCGCAGCCGCTCGCCGATCCCGTCCACCGCCTCCGCGAAACCGGGCGCCGCCGTCTGCACCCGCACCCGGCGGCCGTCCACCTCGGCGTTCACCTGCGCCAGAACGCCCGCGCCGGTGGCCGACAGCCTGACCTTCAGCGCCTCGACGAGCGCGTTGGCCCCCTGCACCGCCGCCGCGACCCGGGCCCGGCCCTCGGCCAGCACCTCGCGCGACACCCCTCCGAAGGCCACCACCGCGATGTCCGTGCTCATCTCCGCCATCCTCCTGCCACTCGGTGGACCCCGCCCAACAGCACCCCCTACGCTGCGCGCCCGCCACTCCCACCACAAGAGGCCAACGGCCCCATCGCGGCGGAAAGGACCGATTTCCGTTGCACGACGGCGCCATCCGTCCCCATACTCGGGCGCGATGAAGGGGACGACGGACATCGAAGGGCTGCGGGCCGCGGCCGCGCGCCTCGTCGGCGGCGTGGTGGAGCAGGTGCGGGTGCCGCTCGACGGGGGCGGCCGGTTCGGGCTGCAGGTCCGGCTGACGCGGCTGCTGGACGACGGGAGGAGGCAGGTCCGGCGCCGGTGGCTGGCGGTCCACGCGCCGGCCGGACCGGTCCGGCCGGGTCCTCGGCTCTGACGGTGAATCCGTCGATCAGCCGCACGCCTCCAGCAGGATGACGCCGGTGACCAGCACCCAGAAGACCAGCAGCCCCCACACCGCCGGGCTCGGGCGGGTGGAGCGCAGGAGGGAGAGGGCGACGCCCACGGCGATCGTGAGCAGGCCGGCGGCCCCGATCGTCCAGGCCACCGGCACGAGTTCGGGGCGCTGGGCGTCCCGGGCGGCGAGGCGGACGGCCAGCGCGGGGACGGCCAGTATGGCGCCGACGTGGGCAACGAGGTCGGGGAGGGTGAGGAGGGGGTGCTCGGGTTCGGTCACGGCGGGTCCGTTCGGGGCGGGGCGCTGTCGCGCAGCAGGACGAGTCCGGCCGGGCCTGGCGCGTCGGGCAGGTGGACGGCACCGCGCAGCACGTGGGCGGTGCCCTCGTCGGTGAAGGGCTGGTCGAGCAGGCCGGCGTCGCCCGTGGCCCGGTCCAGCCAGTGCGGCCGGCCGAGCCGGCAGACGTCGCGGGTGGGAGAGGCCGGCCGCCGTCCGCAAGAGGGTGAGGGGTGTGCCATGGGGTGGTCGCAGCCTTGGATTTCAGGGCGGATGCCGGGTGGGGACCCTTGGAATCGGCACCGAATCCTAGAAAACGCACTCGGCGTTCTCCAGGCGACGAAGCACCCCGGGAGGCACGCTCCGGGCTCTTGACCGGGGCCGCCGGAGGCCCACGCGCAGCCGGGCGATCGCTACCCGGGGTCCGCACCGCGCCGGGTTCCGCCCGCGACTACCCCGTTTCGCCGCGCTCGGGCAAAGGGGAGCTCCAGTCCCCCGCTACCCCGCTACGTCGCGGCACGCGTCGAGGAGCGGTGTGACCGTGCGGGCGGGCGCGTCGGGCCGGACGGCGAGGTAGGTCGGCATGGCCGGGGCGTCCGGGCCGGCGAGGGGGCGGAAGACGGTGCGGATCGTCGGGAGCACCTCGGCCTGGGTCGCGTAGAAGACCGTCCAGTGGCCGCCGCCCGCGCCGATCGCGGCCAGGGTGTCCTGGTCGGTGGTGAACGCCGGGCCGAGCACCGGCTCGAACCCGGCGGCGCGGCACGCGTCGAGGACCAGGTCGACGAGGTGCGGGTTGGCCTCGCGCGGGGCGATCCGCAGCGGCATCCCGGCCAGGTCGGCGAGGCGGACGGTCTCGCGCGCGGCGAGCGCGTGCCCGGCCGGCAGCGCCACGACGAACCGTTCCCGCCAGACCGGCACCAGCTCCAGCCCGGGGCTGCGGGTCACCCCGCGGACGAACGCCGCGTCGAGCCCGCCGTCGCGCACGCGCTGGAGGCGGTCCGCCGGTGCGGCGCTGACGAGTTCGACGGCGAGGTCCGGCGCCCGGCGCTCCAGCGCCGCCAGCAGCCGTTCGAGCCGGGCGCCGAGGCCGACGTTGGTGCCGATGCGCAGCGCGGCGGCCCCGCCCGCGTTCTCGGCCCGGTGCGCCGCGATCGCGTCCAGCGCGGCCTGTTCGGCGGCGACGACGGCCCTGGCCCGGTCGACGAGGACGCTGCCGGCCGGGGTCAGGGTCACGCTCCGCGTCGTGCGGTCGAACAGGTCGACGCCCAACTCCCGCTCCAGGCGCCGGATCTGCTGGCTCACCGCGGACTGCACGATGTGCATGCGCTCGGCGGCGCGGCCGAAGTGCAGCTCCTCGGCGACCGCGAGGAAGTACCGGATCTGACGAAGTTCCACCCGAGAGCCCCCACCTCGACGACCACCCCGACGATCATCACGGCGAATCATCACCGCGATTCATCACGATCACCGATGAGTGTAGGCGCGGAACGCTCCTTGGTCGCGGCCGGCCCGGTTGGTGTGATGGTCCTGCGCCACCGCACCGGCGGTGGACCGGACTTGAGGAGCACATCATGCCGTTCGCGCGGATCAACGGGATCGAACTGCACTACGAGGACCACGGCACCGGCCGCCCGCTGCTGTTCCTGCACGGCTGGGGCTCAAGCGGCCGCGTCTGGGGCGCCCAGGTCGTCGGCCTGGCCGCGGACCACCGCACGGTGACCGTCGACTGGCGGGGCTGCGGCCGCTCGGACCACCCGGCCGAGGGCAACCACGTCGCCGGGAACGTCGCCGACGTGCTCGCCCTCGTCGACCACCTCGGCCTCGACCGGCCCGTGCTGGTCGGCAGTTCGATCGGCGCCACCTTCGCCCTGGAGGCCGCGCTGGCCGCGCCCGGGCTCATCGGGGGCGTCGTCTCGGTGGACGGCCCCGCCCACTGGCCCGGCCAGGGCATGGCCCCGCAGCTCAACGCCCTGCTGGCCGGCCTCGCCGAGGACCGCGCCGGCACCGTCGCCGCCTGGGTCCCCAACTGGTTCGGCCCGGCGAGCGGTCCGGCCGTCGCCGACTGGACGGTGCGCCAGCTCCTCGACTCGGGCGTCTTCATCGACGCCCTCTTCACCGAGGCCCTGACCTACGACCCGCGCCCGGCCCTCCGCGGCCTCGCCGTTCCCGCCGCGTTCGTCCACGGGCGCCTCGACACCGAGATCCCGGTCGAGGTGTCGCGGACCCTCGCCGACCTCGCCCCGCACGGCGAGCTCCACGTCATCGAGGACGCCGCCCACATGCCGCACCAGGAACGCCCGGGCGCCTTCAACGCGCTCCTGCGCAGCATCGTCGCCCGGATGGCGCCCGTCCCGGCGTGACGGGGACGGTCGGCCGCGCGCCGGCCCCGCAGGCAACGGTTGCTCCTCACCCGTCGGCGCGCTTTAATAAATGAACGAGCATTTATTAAAGAAGAGGAGTGCGCGATGGCCGGCCGCCCCCGGGGAGTCGACGACGCCGTGATCCTGCGGGCCGCCGCCGAGGTGATGGGGCGGGTGGGGCCGCCGGGGCTGACGCTGGCCGCCGTGGCGAGGGAGGTGGGCCTGGTGCCCGGCACCCTCGTCCAGCGATTCGGCTCCAAACGGGGGCTCCTGGTGGCGCTCGCGCGGCAGTCGGCGAACGACGTCGCCGAACTGCCCGCCCGGGTGCGGGAGCGGCACGACTCGGCGCTCGCCGCGCTGACCGCCCTGCTGGTGGAGTCGACGGCGCCGATGGCCGCGCCCGAGACCTTCGCCAACCACCTGGCGTTCCTGTGCCTGGACCTGACCGACCCGGAGCTCCACGAGCACGCCCTCGCCGTGCACCTGGCGCAGCGCCGGGCCATCGAGGCCCTGCTGGCGGAGGCAGCCGGAGCCGGCGAGCTCACCCCCGGGACGGACGTGTCCGCCCTCGCCGGATCGGTGCAGGCGCTCGCCGCCGGCACGGGCCTGAACTGGGCACTCGACCGCGAGGGGACGCTCCCCGAGCGGCTGCGGCAGGAAATCGACGCCATCCTGCTCCCGCACACGACAGCCCGCCGCACCCGAGTCACGGAGGAATCATGACGATCGACAGCCGGCCGCTGGCCGGACGCGTGGCCCTGGTCGCCGGCGGCACCCGAGGCGGGGGCCGGGGCATCGCCGTCGAGCTCGGCGCCGCCGGGGCGACGGTGTACGTCACCGGCCGCAGCACGACCGGCACCCGCTCGGACCTGGACCGCCCGGAGACCATCGAGGAGACCGCCGAACGCGTCACCGCGGCGGGCGGCCTGGGCGTCCCCGTCCGCACCGACCACAGCCGCCCGGACGAGGTCGCGGCCCTGGTCGAGCGGATCGCCGCCGAGCAGGACGGCCGGCTCGACGTCCTGGTCAACTCCGTCTGGGGCGGCGATCCGCTCGTCGACTGGGAACACCCGCTCTGGGAGCAGGACGTGGAGACGGGCCTGCGGCTGCTGCGCCAGGCCGTGGAGACCCACGTGATCACCAGCCGGTTCGCGCTCCCGCTGATGGTCGCGCGCAAGCGCGGCCTCGTCGTCGAGGTCACCGACGGCAACACCGCCCGCTACCGGGGCTCGTTCTTCTACGACCTCGCCAAGTCCGCGGTGATCCGGCTCGCCGTCGCCCAGGCCGCCGAGCTCAAGCCGCACGGCGTCGCGGCCGTGGCCCTCACCCCCGGGTTCCTGCGCTCGGAGGCCGTGCTGGACCACTTCGGCGTCACCGAGGCGACCTGGCGCGACGGCGTGGCGGCGGACCCGCACTTCGCCCGCTCCGAGACCCCGGCGTACCTCGGCCGGGCGGTGGCGGCCCTGGCCGCGGACCCGGACGTCATGGCCAAGTCCGGCCGGGCGCTGGCGACGTGGGGCCTGTACCGGGAGTACGGGTTCACCGACGCCGACGGCACGCAGCCGGACTGGGCGGCACACTGGGCCGCGAACCTGGAGGCCGAGCACGGGCCGCTCGGCGAGCCGCTCTGACAGCGGGCAACGCGGGCGCCGTCACTGCACCGCTGCCGTCACTGCATGGTTGCCGTCACTGCATGGCTGCCGTTACTGCGCGACCGCCGTTACTGCGCGGCCGCCGGGACGAGGCCGTCGGCGACGAGGCCCGCGAAGACCGCCTGCCCGAGCGCCTGAGCGGCCGACAGCGGACGGACCATCACCGTGAACTCCTTGATCCGGCCGTCCTCGGCGAAGTGCATCAGGTCGATGCCGTGGATCTGCTTGCCGCCGACCGTGGCCCGGAACAGCAGGACGGACGTGTCCGCCTCGGTGCCGTCGGCGCTGGTCTCCGCGGTGCCGGTGTGGTCGCCGACGTAGCGGAAGTCCTCGAGGGTGCGCAGCAGGACCCCGAACAGGCCCAGCACCATCGGCTTCCCCTCGAAGGGAACGAACTTGACCGGGCTGTAGAAGCGGATGTCGTCGGTGAACAGGTCGTCCAGAGCGGCGGCGTCGCGGTTCTCGACGGCGGCGCGGAAGCGGTCGGCGGTGGCGGCGGTGGCGGTCACGGTGCACTCTCCCGAGGACTGGCGGTACTCATGAATGTGAGTAGTCATTTTCATGAGTACCATGGGCGGCGGGTCCGGCAACAGGGGCGATCCGAAGGGAATCCGACCGATGGCACTACGGCACGCCGTCCTGGCCGCGCTGCTCGACGGCGAGGCCAGCGGCTACGAACTGGCGAAGACCTTCGACCTCGGCGTGGCGAACTTCTGGTACGCCCAGCCCCAGCAGCTCTACGCCGAGCTGACCCGCCTGGAGAAGGACGGCCTGATCAGCGGCCGCGAGATCATCCAGGACAACCGGCCCAACAAACGGGTCTTCCGCGTCACCGACGCTGGCCTCGCCGAACTCGACGACTTCGCCGCCACCTCCGCCAAGCCCTCCTTCGTCCGCGACGACCTCATGGTCAAGGTCCGCACCGTCGACCACGTCGACCCCGCGACCCTCATCGCCCGGCTGGCGGAGCGCGCGGCCTTCGCCCAGGCCAAGGTCGACCTGTTCGAACGCATGCTGCGCACCATGCGCGGCGACCTCCCGGAGGACGACTTCCTGCGCGAGGGCGAGCGCATCGGCCCCTACCTCACCTGCCTGCGCGGCCTCGCCTTCGAACGGGGCAACCGCGACTGGTGCCACACCACGATCGCCACCCTGCGCGCCCGCGAGGCCGCCCGCGCCCGCCGCTGACGGCCTCACCACGTCCCGCGCTCAGCGCCGCAGGAGGTCCCGTACGGCGGCGGTGACCCGGGCCGGGTCCTCCTCCGCCATGAAGTGGCCGCAGTCGACCGTGGTGTGGACGAGATTGGGGGCCCACGCGCGCCACAGGGCGGCGGCGTCGAAGCCGAGCGCCGCGCCCCAGTCCTGCTGGAGGACGCTCACGGGCATGCGCAGCCGGCTGCCCGCCGCCCGGTCGGCGGTGTCGTGGGCGACGTCGATCCCGGCCGAGGCGCGGTAGTCCGCCACGATCGACGGGACGGCCTCCCGGCAGGCCGCCAGGTACGCGGCCCGGACCTCCTCGGGAATGGCGGCGGGGTCGCGCGACCACACGTCGAGGAAGTGCCCGAAGAACGCATCGGCCGACGCGGCGATCATCCGCTCCGGCAGGCCCGGCTGCTGGGCCATCAGGTAGAGGTGGAAGCCCACGGCGGCGGAGGTGCCGCGCATGACGTCCCACGTGTCGAGCAGCGGCAGGACGTCCAGCGAGGCGAGGTGGGTGACGCGGTCCGGGTGGTCGAGGGCGGCGCGGAAGGCGACGAGCGCGCCGCGGTCGTGGCCGACGAGTGCGAACCGCTCGTGCCCGAGGGCCCGGGCGAGGGCCACCACGTCCGCGGCCATCGTGCGCTTGGCGTAGGCGCTGCCGTCCGGTGCCTCGGCGGGCTTGTCGCTGGCGCCGTAACCGCGCAGGTCGGGGCAGATCACGGTATGGCCGGCGGCCAGGTCCGCGGCCACGTGCCGCCACATGAGGTGGGTCTGCGGGAAGCCGTGCAGCAGCACGACGGGCGTGCCGGAACCGCCGACGGCCGCGAACAGGCGGACGTCCTCGGCGACCTCGACGCGGTGGTGCTCGAAGCCGGGAATGGTCTGCGTCATGAGAACTCGTCCTCTCGTGCGGTGACTGGGTACGGGACGAGCCTCCCGCGCCCGAATCAGCGGACGATCAGCACGCACCGGGCGGGTACCGTGGACCCCGGAATGGAAGACGTGACACGGGTGCGGTTCGGCGTCCTCGGGCCGCTGACGGCGCAGGACGCCGACGGTGCGCCGCTCGACCTCAAGGGCCCCCGCCACCGGGCCGTCCTCGCCCGGCTCATCGTCGCCCGGCGGCGCGTCGTGCCCGTCGCCCGGCTCGTCGACGACCTGTGGGACGAACCGCCCGCGGGCGCCGTCGGCGCCGTCCAGACCTTCGTCGGCGCGCTGCGCCGCGCCCTCGAACCCGGCCGGCCCCCGCGCGCGCCCGCCCGCCTCCTGGTGACCGACGGCCCCGGGTACGCGCTGCGGGCCGCGCCCGACGCGGTCGACGCGTGGCGCTTCGAGGCGACCGTGGAGAGGGCCCCGGCGCTGCCGCCGGCCGAGGCCGTGGCGCAGCTGGAGCAGGCGCTGGCGCTGTGGCGCGGCCCCGCGTACGCGGAGGCGGGCGGGGCGCAGGCGGGCGCGGTGCAGGCGGGCGGGGCGCTGGCGGGCGGGGCCGAGTGGGCCCGCGCCGACCGGGCCCGGCTCGCCGAGCTGCGGCTCCAGGCCGTCGAGCGGCGGGCCGGGGCGCTGCTCGCGCTCGGGCGGGCGGCGCGGGCCGTCCCCGACCTGCGGGCGCACCTCACCGACCACCCGTGGCGCGAGGAGGCCTGGCGGCTCCTCGCGCTCGCCCAGTACCGGGCGGGCAGCCAGGGGGACGCGCTGGAGGTGCTGCGGGACGCGCGGTCGGTGCTGGCCGGGCGCCTCGGGCTGGACCCGGGGGCGGGACTGCGGCGGCTGGAGGCGGACATCCTGGCGCAGGCGCCGGAGCTGGACGGGGGTGGCGAGCGCGACAGAGCCGGCACGGGCGGCACGACCAGCACTCCCGGCACCGCCACCCCCGTCGAAGCCGCCGCCCACGTCTGGGCGCGCGCCGCCGAGGCGTACGACCGTACGCTCGCCGCCACCGCGCGGGCGCGGCTGGAGGGCACCGTCGGACTGATGCGCAACCTGGCCGTCACCGGCGGGGAGGGGCTGCGGACGGCGGCACGGCACCGCGTGGAGGCGATCGCGGCGGCCGAGGAGTTCGGCGATCCGGAGCTGACGGCCCGCGTGATCGGCGCCTACGACGTGCCGGCCGTCTGGACCCGCAGTGACGAACCGCCGCTGGCCGCCCGGGTGGTCGCCGCGGCCGAACGCGCCCTGGCCGCCCTGCCCGCCGGCGCCGAGGCGGCGCGCTGCCGCCTGCTCGCCACGATCGCCCTGGAGATGCGCGGCACGCGCGAGGAGCGCGGGCCGGAGGCGGCCCGCGCGGCCGAGGACCTCGCCCGGCACCTCGGCGATCCGACGCTCCTCGCGTTCGCGCTCAATGGCCGCTTCATGCAGTCCTGCCGCCGGGCCGGGCAGGCACCCGAGCGCGACGCGATCGGCGCCGAGCTGGTGGGCCTGGCCGCCCGCCACGGGCTGGTGACCTTCGAGGTGCTCGGCCACCTCGTCCGCCTCCAGTCCGCCTGCGCGTCGGCCGACTTCACCGCCGCCGACGCCCATGCCGCCGCGGCCGACCGGCTCGCCGAGCGCCACGAGCTCCCGCTCGTCGGCGTGTTCACCGAGTGGTACGCGGCCCTGCGGCTCGCCGCTCACGGCCGCACCCGGGAGGCCGAATCCGCCTACCGCGCCGCCGCCGAACGCCTCGACGGCGCGGGCATGCCTGGCCTCCAACAGGGCCTCCTCCCCCTCGCCCTCCTCTGCCTGCGTCTCGCCGAAGGCGGCGCCGTCCCGCCCGTCGACCTCGCCGAGGACTGGGGCCCGTACCGCCCGTGGGCCGAGCCCTTCGCCCACCTCGCCACCGGCCACCGGGGCCGTGCCCGCGGCGCCCTCCGCGCCCTCCCCGAGCCGCCGGCCGACCTCCTCTACGAGGCGCTCTGCGGCCTGGAAGCCTTCCTCGCACAGGAGTTGGACGACCAGCCGGTCCTCTCCCGCGCACGCTCACGCCTCCGGCCCGCCGCCGGGGAACTCGCCGGGGCGGGCAGCGGACTGCTCACGCTCGGTCCGGTCACCCGCTATCTCGACGCGCCGACAGACCGGTAGAGGCACCGGCACCGACGACATCACGTCGTCATGCTCCGTCACATCGCATCGCGTTCCGTCAGGTTCTCCATCCGCCCAGATTTACGTGCGCGGCGCACGCAGTCTGTAGTACGGTGCATATGCGTGCTCAGCGCACGCACTTTTCCAGCGAATCGCGCACCCCGAGGGGACCGTCATGACCACCGCCAGCACCCGCACCGACGCACGCTCCGCCCTCACCGACCTGCTCCTCACCCCGGGACTCGACCTCGACGAGGCCGCCGACCGGCACTTCGCCCCCGACTACCGCCAGCGCACCGACGGAGAGTGGGCGGACCGCACCGAGTTCCTCGCCCACATCGCCCACCTGCGCACGGTCGTGGTCGGCGGCTCGGTCGACGTCCACGACGAGCTCATCTCCGGCGACCGCTACGCCGACCGCCACACCATGACCATCACCAAGACCGACGGTTCCACCGTCCGCATCGAGGTCTACCTCTTCGCCGAGTTCGCCCCCGACGGCCGCTTCCGCCGCATCGAGGAGACCACCCTCATGCTCGAAGGCGCCGACGCCGACCGGAACCTCGGCAGCGCCCGCTGAGCCGCAGCGCCCGCCCGACGCCACGACGCCGCCGCCGTCCCCGCCGCCGTCCTCACCGCCGCGGATCGGCCGCGGATCGGCCGCGGCCGTCATGGCGCACCGTCCCGAAACATCGTGCCGATTGTGAGAGGAAGTACTTGTCATGCTCGACGTGCTCATCGCCGGGGCCGGCCCGGTCGGGCTCTGGCTCGCCGCGGAGTTGCGCCTGCACGGGGTGGAGGTGGTCGTCGTGGAACGCCGGGCGGCACCGGACGGACGGTCGCGCGCGGTCGGCATGCAGGCCGGCACGCTGGACACCTTCGCCACCCGCGGCCTCGCGCAGCGGTTCATCGAACGCGGCACACCGGTGCCGACCGGCCACTTCGGCGCGGCGACCACCCGGCTGGACTTCTCCACGGTCGGGGCGGTGCGCCCCTTCATGCTGGCGCTCGGTCAGTCCGTCACCGAGCGGCTCCTGGAGGAGCACGCGGTCGCCGTGGGCGCCCGGGTGCTGCGCGGACAGGAGGTCGTCTCGCTCACCCAGGGGCCGGACGCCGTCGAGGCGGTGATCCGGGCCGACGGCACCCACCGGACCGTGCGGGCCCGCTGGGTGGTGGGCTGCGACGGCACCCGCAGCGCGGTGCGCCGGGCGGCCGGCATCGAATTCCCCGGTCAGGACACCACCATGACCGGGTGGCTCGCCGACGTCGAACTCGACGACCCGCCCGCCGCGCCGCTCGGCGCCACCGGGCCGGCCGGTTCGTTCCTGGCGGCCCCGATCGGCGACGGCGTCCACCGGCTGGCAGGACTGTCCACGGCCACCATGCACCTCGGCGCCGGCGAACCGCTGACCCTGGAGGAGGCGCGCGAGCAGACCCGCGCCCTGCTGGGGCGGGACCTCGGCATCCGCAACCCGCGGTGGCTCTCTCGCTACGGCAACGCCACCCGCCAGGCCGCGCGGTACCGGGCCGGACGGGTGCTGGTGGCCGGGGACGCGGCGCACATGTTCTTCCCGGCCGGCGGGCAGGGCATGAACCTCGGCATCCAGGACGCCACCAACCTGGGCTGGAAGCTGGCCGCCACCCTCCAGGGCCGGGCACCCGACGGACTGCTCGACAGCTACGACACGGAGCGCCGGCCGGCCGCCCGCGCCGTCATCGACAACACCCGCGCGCAGCTCGCCCTGTTCGCGGCGGCGAGCCCGGAACAGATCGCGCTGCGCGAGGTCTGGTCCGCCGCGCTCGCCGAACCCCGGACCAACCACCAGTGGGCCCGCCGGATCGCCGGCTTCGACGACCCGATCCCCGCCGGCACCGTGCCCGGCGCGCACCCGCTGACCGGCACCCGGCTGGCCGGCCTCGCCCTGGCGGCGGCCGACGCACCCACCGCCCACCCGCTGATGCACCACGGCCGACCGCTCCTGCTGGACCTCGACGGGACGCGGACACCATGTCCCGCGGACCGCCTGGAGCAGCGGGCCGCCACCGTCGACACCGAGGCGGCGCACCCGATCTGGCGGGACGTGAGCGCCGTCCTCATCCGTCCGGACGCCCGGATCGCCTGGGCCGGCACCGACGCCGACCCGCAGCGCCGGGCCGCGGAGTGCGTCACCGCCCTGCGCACCCTGTGCCGCTGAACGCCGCAAGACGGCAGCGGGCGCCGTGCACCCGCTGCCGCTCCGTACCGCTCGTCCGGGGTCAGGCGGTCCGCTCGGCCGCCGGGCGGACCAGCCGGCTCCGGACGGCCCACGCCACCGCGCCGAGGGCGAACCCGTAGACGGACACCAGTCCGTGGCCGTTCTCCTGGGCGAGCCACATCGCCATGCCCAGCGCCGGGACGCCGGCCGCCAGGGCGATCTCCTTCGGCACGCGGGTGCGGGTGAGGAAGGCGAGGGCCAGGGTGGCGCCGAGGAAGTAGGTGGCGCCGGAGCTGCCGGCGAAGTTGCGGGGGTCGGTGCTGGGGCCGTCGCCGAAGCCGAGCAGGTCGTCGATCCGACCGGGCAGCAGGATGCCGGCGAGGAAGAAGCCGAGGGTGAGCGTGCCACCCCAGTACCAGTGGGCGAGCGCGGCGACGGCGGCGAGGGTGACGAGGTTCCACAGGCCGCCGAACAGGCCGCCGTTCTGCATGAACACCGAGGTGAACTCGCGCCACCAGCCCGACTTGGCGGGGTCCGCGTCGAGCGCGTCCATGGCGCCCGACCAGACCAGCTGGAGCACGACGCCACCGACGGCGAGCGCGGTCAGGACGATCGCCGCCCACGGCAGCGGCCGCCCCCGCAGGGTGTCCCGGCCGACCACCCCGAGCCCGCAGTTGACCATCATGACCATCAGCGCGGCCGTGGTCACGTTGAACAGGATCGCCCCCATGCCCGCCCTCCCCCCGGTTCGGCGTTTTCCAACGCCGTTCGAAAACGTGATGGCGCAAAGTTAGCACAATTTTCGAACAGTGTTGGAAAACGCGGTACCGTGGAGCGCATGAAGCTCACCAAGGAGCGCATCGTCGACGCCGGCATGGCCGTGTTCGCCGAGGTCGGCTACCAGAACCTGTCCATGCGCCAGGTCGCCGACCGCCTCGACGCCCACGCCGGCAGCCTCTACTACCACGTCCGCGGCAAGGACGAACTGCTCGCCCTGATGGCCGACCGGGTCTGCCGAGCGGCCTACGACGCCGGCACCGAAGCCCTGGCCGCCCTCCCCGCCGACGCCACCTGGCAGGACCGCGTCGAGGCCCAGGCCGCCACGCTGCGCCGGAGCATCAAACAGCACCCCGGCGGCGCCCAACTGCTCGCCGAGAGCCCCGGCATGCTCAGCCCAGGCGCCCTCTCCCTGATGGAACGCCTGCTGCGCACCCTCCTCGACGCCGGCCTCCCCGCCGACCACTGCGCCACCGCCGCCGACACCCTCCTCAGCCACGCCACCGGCTTCGTCCTCCAGGAACAGAACCAGCCGGCGACGCCCCCGCCCGTCACCGCCGAGCTCTACGCCGACCTGTGCGAGCGGTTCCCCCTGGTCATGGGCCCGCTGATCCCGCGCATCAGCCAGGACGAGAAGTACACCCGGAGCATCCGGCTCCTGTGCACGGGCTTCGCGGCGCTCGCATAGCCGTCAGCGACCGATAGGCACCGAGCCAGTTTCGAACGGTGTTGGAAATTTCCCGGCGGACGGGAACGGGGCCCGCGCCGCGACCGTTTCAAACGGTGTTCGAATGGGTGGGGCGACCACGCACCACCCGTCATCTGGGAGGGGAAACGTGTCGAAGGACATGTACAAGGAGTTCTCGGAGAACGTCGACCGCGAGGTCACCAAGCTCGTGGACCGCACGCACCAGGAGGCCGCGCAGGTCGTCGACCGGGCGCTGGGCAGGACCGGGACGGGCGGGGCGTTCGACACCGACCACTGGCAGCGCCGGCTCGACGAGTTGCTCGCCGTCCACCGCATTCCCGGCGCCGTGCTGGCCGTCCTCACCGGCGGTGAGATCCACGAGGTGGCCGGCGGGATCCTGCACACCAGCACGGGGGTGGAGACCAGCACGGACTCGGTGTTCCAGATCGGTTCGGTCAGCAAGGGCTACACCGCCGCCCTCGTCCTGAGCCTCGCCGACGCCGGCAAGCTCGACCTGGACCGACCGGTCGCGGAGATCCTGCCGGACTTCGCCCTCGCCGACGCCGAAGCGGCCCGCACCATCACGCCGCGCCAGCTCCTCAACCACACCAGCGGGATCGAGGGCGACCACGTCGACGACACGGGCCGCGGCGACGACTGCCTGGCCCGCTACGTCGACGGCACGCGCGACGTCGGGCTCACCAACCCGCCCGGCGCCACCATGTCGTACTCCAGCACCGGCTACAACGTCCTCGGCCGGATCGTCGAGGTGATCACCGGCCTGACCTGGGACGAGGCGCTCAAGCAGCTCATCTGCGAGCCGCTCGGGCTCGAACACACCATGACGCTGCCCGAGGAGGTGCTGCGCTTCCGCGCCGCGATGGGACACATGGGCGAGCCCGGCGAGGACCCGGTGCCCACCCCGCTGTGGAACATGCTGCCGCGCTCCGCCGGACCGTACGGCGGCATCAGCGCCACCGCGGCCGACGTGGTCCGCTTCGCCCGGATGTTCGTCGACGGCGGCACCGCGCCGGACGGCACCCGGGTGCTCTCCGCCGCGGCCGTGGAGGCGATGCTCACGCGTGAGGTCGAGATGCCCGACCAGTGGTTCCTCGGCGCCCACTGGGGCCTCGGCTGGGGCCTGTTCGAGTGGGACGGCGCCCGCGGTTTCGGCCATGACGGCAGCACCTTCGGCCAGCTCGCCTACCTGCGGGCCATCCCGGAGAAGGGCCTCGCCATCGCCCTGCTCACCAACGGCGGGGGCGCCGCACCGAAGGTCCACGAGGCCCTGTGCCGCGAGCTGAGCGCGGAGTTCGCCGGGGTCGCCATGCCCGCGTTCGGCCCGGCCGACAACCCTCCGACCGTCGACACCGAGCCGTTCACGGGCCACTACTTGCGCGAGGGCTTCCTGATGACCATCACCGCCCACGAGAGCGACGGCGAGGGCGAGGGCGTGCTGGACCTGCGCTACGAAGGCCGGGGAGGCCTCGCCGGCACCTTCGACCCGCTCGTCTGGCACCTCACGCCCGTGTCCGACTCTCCCACCAAGACGGTCTTCGCGGGCCGCCGCAACGACAAGGACGCGTGGATCCCCGTCGTCTTCTACGCCCTCGCCGACGGCACCCGCTACGTCCACTTCGGCGTCCGCGCCACGGCCAAGTCCGCCTGACCGCAGACCTGCTGAGCTCAGGCCTCCTGGGCGCAGGCCTCCCGAGCGGCCGTTCGCCCCCGCCCGTTTTTACCCGAAGCGGCTGCGGGCGGGCGGCCGCTCTGGCATGCTCGCCCGGACGACATCGGGCTCCGGGTGACCGGCGGCTCACACAGGGTCAACATGCAGCCGGGGGCGGGCATTGCAGTACACGATCAGTGCGACGGTATTCCTCGCGATCCTCATCGTCGTCCGGCTCCGGCGCCGGACGGAGGCGCGCAGCCGGGTGGACGAGGCGGTCACCGTCTTCACCGCCGTCGTGTTCGGGGTCCTGATCGCGGCCACGGCCTGGGGGCGGGCGATCCTCCAGCTCGTCGGCGTCGCCGTCGACGCGACCCATTGAGACTCCCGGCCGACGAGGCCATCCCCCAGGAGAGGACACCGGTTTGACGAGGACGAACAACCTCGGAGCGCAGCTTGGCTAGCCGCAGGCCGCCCGTGCGGCGGCGCCGGCGCAGGCCCGTGCGGCGTGGTGATGGCACCTGGATCGTCTACGGGGTGGCCGGGCTATTCGCGTTCGGGCTGGTGGTGACCGTGGTGCGGTGGCTGGCGGCGAACTGGTGGGTGCTCGTGGTCGCCGCCGTCGTGGCGGGCGCGGCCGGGGCGGCCGTCATGCGCAGGCGTGCGCTCGCGGCCCGGCAACAGCAGCTGCACGCGGCACAGTTGCGGCTGGCGCTGAGCGGGCCGGGCGGGATCGACCACATGAAGCCGGACGCGTTCGAGTACGCGGTGCGCGATCTGCTGCAGCGCGACGGCTGCCGCGCGAGCAAGGTCGGGCGGGCCGGTGACCAGAGCGTGGACGTGCTGGCCGAGGATCCGATGGGCCGGCGCTGGGCCGTGCAGTGCAAGCACAAGCAGGATCCCGTCGGCGGCAAACCCGTCGGCGTCGGCGTGCTGTACGCCCTCGCCGGCACCTACCAGCGCGTGCACGGCGCGCACGGCGCCGTCGTCGTCACCAACGGCCGCTTCTCCCGGGATTCCCGCCACTGGGGCGCCGAGCAGGGGATCCTCCTGGTCGACCGCCCCACCCTGGCCCGCTGGGCCGCCGGAGGCCGGCCGCTCTGGGACGTCCTGCCGCGTGTGCCCGCTCCCCGCGACGGCCGCGGCAACTGACCCACGGAGAACGCCGTGGGGGCGGGAGCCGAAACCGGCTCCCGCCCCCACGAGTTGGAGCGCCGGGCCCGAATCGAACGAACCCTTCCCGCTGAAAGCGGGCGTGCTACCACTGCACCACCGACGCCTGACCGACCTGGCCCCGCTCGCTTCCGCGATCTGGTCCCGTCGACGGATAAGAAGTTACCAGTTCATGATCGGAAGAGGAAAATCGAGAGCCGACGGGGACAGGAGCCGAGGGAAGGAGCCGGGATTGACCGGGAGTGCGGGGACCGTGTTCCGGGGCGACGAACTGCCTGCGGAGGACCGTTTCGACTGCTGGCGGGAGCTGATCGGGCGGACCCGGGACAGTGAGATGACCAGTGCGCACGCCGACCACTTCGAGGCGGAGATGCGGCACCTGGAGCTGGGGCCGGTCACGCTCCTCAAGTCGTCGTTCCCGCCGGCCAGGTTCCGGCGGTCCGCACGGCGGGTGCGGCAGTCCGACCGGGAGGTGTGCCACCTGACGCTGGTGCTCGACGGGGCCCTGTCGCTGACCCGCGACCCCCGGGCCGGCATGACGGTGTTCCGGCCCGGCGAGCTGACCGTGCTCGACAGCTCGCACCCGTACGACGTGCGGGCGTTCGCCGGCCGCGCCACCGGGACCGCCGGACCGCAGGCACCCCGGACCGATGCCCTGGGCATCGACTTCCCCATGGCGATGCTGCCCCTGCCCCCGGACCGGGTGCGCGACCTGATGGGCCGGGGGTTCTCGGGGCGCCAGGGTACGAGTGCGCTGCTCTCCGACTTCCTGGTCGGGCTGGACCGCCAGGCCGCCCTCCTCGGCCCGGCCGAGGCGCCGCGGCTGGGAACGGTCGTGATCGACCTCGTCGCCGCCTGGCTGGCCCGGGAGCTGGACGCGGAGGCCGTGCTGCCGGACGACGCCCGGCAGCGGGCCCTGGTGGAGAACGTCCGGACGTTCATCGGCCGGAACCTGCACGATCCCGAGCTCTCGCCGCCCGTGATCGCCGCCGCGCACCACATCTCCGTCAGCTACCTGCACCGTGTCTTCACGCAGCAGTCGGAGGGTGAGACGGTCGCCGCGTGGATCCGCCGCCAACGGCTGGAGAAGGCCCGCCAGGACCTGGCCGATCCCGCGCTGCGCGCCCTGCCCGTCCAGGCCGTCGCCGTCCGCCGGGGCCTCCCCCGCGCCTCCGACTTCAGCCGGGCGTTCCGGGCCGCGTACGGGATCTCCCCGAGCGAGCACCGGCGCACCGCGTCCTCAGGGGGCGCGGGCGAGTAGACGCAGTGCGCAGGAACTGTCGACTCGGTGACAACACGGCAGGTCCGCGACCTGGCAGCCTCGTTCCCCGAGGAGAAGCGGCGCCCCACCGCCGTCCACTCCGGCGCCGGACCCAATCCACCCGGCGCAGCAGGACGGGCCGGCGGCCCGGCACGCCACAGGGGAGCGTGCCGGGCCGCCGTGCTGCGTCGTGTGGCGGGACGTCAGGCCGACGGCACCGCGCCGAGCGCGTGGACGCCCCGGCGGCCGCCCTGGTAGACGGCGGTGCCGGTGGCGGCCAGGTAGATGCCGGTGCGCTCGTTTCCGGTGCGCTTCGGTTCGTCCTGCCAGCGGAGGTGGCCCGTCGCGAGGTCGTGGGCGTAGACGCGGTCGTCGTTCGTCCCGACGTAGACGGTGTCGGCGGTGGCCGTGACGGCGTTGCCGCCGAGGCCGAGGCCGCTGGGGACGGCGGCGGTCCAGCGGGTCCGGCCGGTGTCCGCGTCCAGGGCGGTCAGTCGCGGCCCGCCGAGCAGGAGGACCGTGCCGTCGGTCACCGCGAGCGGGCAGCCCGGGACGTCCTGTTCGGCCTGCTGCCAGCGGACCCGGCCCGTGGCGGCGTCCAGGGCGTAGACGGTCGAGGACTTCGTCGCCTGGTCGAAGTCCGCGGTGTACAGGACGCCGGAGCGGACGACGGGACCGGTGAACTGCCGGCCGACGGCGTTCTGCTCCCAGCGCTGCTGGCCGCTGTTCGCGTCGTGGGCGCGCACGCCCGCCGATTTCCCGGCGGTGTACACGGTGTCCCCGGCGACGGCCGGAACGCCCGAGGTGTCCGGCGGGCCGCTCCAGCGCAGTTCGCCGGTGGCCGCGTCGTAGGAGCGCAGGGCTCCCCCGTACGCCGCGAACACCCGGCCGCCGGCGACGGCCGGACCGTCGCCCCACTCGGCCGTCATGCTGTCGGGTTCCTCCGCCTGCCAGCGCACGGCGCCGGTCGCCGCGTCGAGGACCTGGAGGCGGGTCAGGCTGGTGGCGCACACCAGTCCGTCCGCGACGGCCATCGGGCAGCCGTCCAGTGTGTCGGCGTGGCCGGGGGTGGTGATCTCGCTGCTCCAGCGGACGGTGCCGGTGTGCGGGTCGAGGGCGCTCACCCGGCCGTCGTAGCCGGAGACGTACAGGCCGTTCTGCGTGCCGGTGTTCAGGGCGACCCGGCCGCCGGCGGCCGTCGTGCTCCAGATCCGCGGGCCGCGGGCGTCGTCCCGACGGGCCCACCAGCCGACGGTCGCCGCGACCGCGAGGGCGCCGGCGCCTCCCGCGGCGCCCACCAGCAGCCTCCTGCGGCCGGGGCGGGGCCGGGGCGGATCGTTCTGCGTTTCGTTCGAATTCACACCAGACTCGACTTCGTACGCCGAGTTTTGGTTCCCGTGCCGGCACGTCGATTGACGGCGGATCAGGCGAAGTAGTGCCCCTGGTCGAGGTCCTCGACGAGGCCGGGCTCCACCGGGCGCCAGCCGAGCAGGTCGCGGGTCAGGGCGGCGGACGCCGACTGGTCGACGCCGAGGAGGGCGCCCAGGAAGCCGAACTCCTCGGGCGGGAGCGGGCCGGCGGGCAGGCCCAGCCGGCGGCCGATCAGCGTGGCGATCTCGCGGATCGGCACGCCCTCGTCGCCGATCGCGTGCAGGACCGATCCGGCCGGGGCCTCCTCCAGGGCGAGGCGGTAGAGGCGGGCGGCATCCCGGACGTGGACGGCGGGCCAGCGGGTGGAGCCGTCCCCGACGTACCCGGAGACGCCCTTCTCGCGGGCGAGCCGGATCAGGGTCGGGACGAAGGCCTGGTCGCCCTCGCCGTGCACGCTGCGCGGCAGCCGGACGACGGACGGGCGGACGCCCCGGGCCGCGAGGTCCAGCGCCGCGCGGGCGTTCGCGTCCCGGCCGGCCGCCGGGGTGCCGGGGGTGGCGCGGTCGCGCTCGGTCGCGGCGCGGCCGGGTGCTGCAGGCGTTCCGGAGCTGACGACGAAGGGCTTTCCGGTGCCCTCCAGCGCGGCGCCCAGCACGGCGATGGCGCGCCCGTCGACGCGGACCGACTCCTCGAAGCGGCTGAAGTCGTGGATGAAGGCCAGGTGGACGACCCCGTCGGCCGCCGCCGCGCCGGCGCTCAGGCTCCCGGGGTCGTCGAGCGCTCCGCGGTGCAGTCCGGCCCCGGCCGCCTCCAGCGCCGCCGCGGACCGGTCGGAGCGGGCGAGCCCGACGACCTCGTGGTCGGCGGCCAGCAGTTCGCGGACCACGGCACTGCCGATGAAGCCGGTGGCTCCGGTGACGAACACGCGCATGATGCATTCACTCCTCGTGGGTACGGCTCGGTGCCTCCAGCGTCGGCGGGTGGGGCGGCCGCCGTCCAAGTCCTGTTCCGGATCGCGCAATACGGATCAGGCATCACCACTGGTCGGAGTGCTGTTCGAAGGTGACCCCCAGGGAACCGGGCTTACGCTGGGGACATGGCCGACCCATCCCCGCCGGACCTCGACCTCCGCCTCGTGCGCTACTTCACCGTGGTCGCCGACCACCGCAACTTCGGCCGCGCCGCCGCCGAGCTGCGCGTCGCCCAGCCCTCGCTCAGCCGGCAGATCCGCCGCCTGGAGCAGCAGCTCGGCGCGCAGCTGCTCGACCGCACCCCGCAGGGCAGCCGACTGACCGAGGCGGGCGAGGTGTTCCTGCCCCGCGCCAGGGCGCTGCTGCGCTCGGCCGCGCAGGCCGCCGCCCACACCCGGGCCGCCGCCGAGCCGAGCCGGATCACCGTCGGCTACACGGCCAACCTCATCGTCACGCCGGCCGTGCGCGAGCTGCGCCGGCGCCACCCGGACGCCGACGTGCACACCCGGCACCTGGCCTGGAACGACGCCCGCCAGGCCCTCCTGGAGCACCGGGCCGACGCGGTCGTCACCCGCCTGCCGCTCAGGACGGACGGGCTGCACGTGACCGTCCTGCACGACGAGCCCCGGGCCCTCGTGGTGCCGGCCTGGCACCGCCTGGCCGGCCGGGCGTCCGTCACCCTCGACGACATCGCCGACGAGCCGCTCCCCCGGGTCTCCGACCCGGCCTGGGACGCCTTCTGGCGGATCGACCCCCGCCCGGACGGCCGCCGGGCGCCCGACGGGCCGCTCGTCGCGGCGAACGAGGACAAGTTCGAACTCGTCGCCGACGGCCGGGCGGTGGCCCTCGTCCCGATCGGCCCCGGGCGGTCCGCGCCGCGCCCGGACCTGGTCGTCGTCCCGATGGAGGGCGTCGAGCCGAGCCACGTCGTGCTGGCGGTGCGGGCCGGCGAGCGCGGCCGCCTGGTCGCCGCCTTCCGGAAGGCGGCGGAGGCGCTGCTGACGGGCGCGCCGGAGCCGCAGCGGGGGGTCACGGCGCGGAGGGGCGGCCTGGACTCATAGCCTGCGCGCAGATAATCTACGGACGGATTACCTCTTCCCCTCCCGGAGGCACCCCATGTGGACGTACGAGCACAGCGTCGAGACCGACGCCACCCCCGAGGCCGTCTGGCGCCTGTGGGCCGACGTCGACCACTGGGGGGCGTGGAACGCCGACATCGTGAGCGTCCGGATCGACGGCCCGTTCGAGGCCGGCACCGGCATCCTCATGACCCCCTGCGGGCAAGACCCCGTCCACCTGCGCATCGCCGAGGCCACCGCCGGCGAACTCTTCGTCGACGAGGCCAGGATCGACGGCCTCGTCCTGCGCACCACCCACCGGCTGGAACGCGGCGAGCGGCTGCGCACCCGGGTCACCTACCGGATGGAGATCACCGGCGACACCGTCGACCTGACGGGCCCGCAGCTCGGCCCGGCCGTCACCGCGGACTGGCCCGCGACCATGGCCGCCCTCGTCGCCCTGGCGCGCGGCTGATGGCGCCCGGCCCCGGCGACAGCCCCGGGTTCCTGCTCTGGCACGCCACGCTGCGCTGGCAGCGCGACATCGCCGCCGCGCTCGGCCCGCTCGGCCTCACCCACGTCCAGTTCGTCCTGCTCGCCTGCACCTGGTGGCTCAACTCCCAGGGCGAGCACCCCAACCAGCTCGCCCTCGCCCGCCAGGCCGGCACCGACGTCAAGATGACCTCCCAGGTGCTGCGCGCCCTCGAAACCAAGGGCCTGATCGAGCGCGAGGTCGACCCCGCCGACACCCGCGCCAAGCGCCTGCGCATCACCGACAACGGCGCCGAGCTGGCCCCGCGCGCGATCGCCGCCGTCGAGGCCGTCGACGCGGAGTTCTTCCGGCCGGTGCCCCGCGAGGACACGCTGACCCTGCTCCGCCGCCTGGCCGCCGCCCCGGAGGCGTGACTATCCGCCGAGGCCCTTCCGTTCGCGCTTCCGGAGGCGGCGCTCCTTGGCTGCCGGGAGCTCGCGCACGACGAACACGCTGCCGCACACGGCTACGCCGGTGACGGTGATCCGGTGGGCGGCCGGGCGGTGCGTCGTCGCGCGGTCCTGGTGGAAACCGCCCAGGACTCCGGTGCCCTCGACGCACACCTCGACGCCCTCGGGGACGACGACGTGGACCGTGCCGATCCACGCGTGCACGCGGATCGTCGTCTCCGGGCCGGTGAACCGGGCCCCCCGGAGGTCGACCACGCCCGTCGCGACGACCGCCGTGGCGCGGTACCGGGCGCCCACCAGCCAGGGACCGCGACGGGCGAAGTCGCTCAGCACGCCGACGTCCTCGGCCGCCGTCGGCCTGCCGCCCGGCGACCCGAGGTCCCGGACGGCGTCGGCCAGTTCACCCGTCGTCCGCGCGCCGTAGACGAGGTCCAGGCGCTCGTCCAGCTCCCCGGTGGCGAGCCGGCCGTCGGCCGTCGCCTCCCGCAGGACGGCGGCGGCGCGCTCGCGGTCGGCGTCGGAGACGCGCAGGGCCGGGGTGGCTTCGCGGGGCTCGTGCGTCACCGGGTCTCCTCGCCGGTCCCGGTGTCGGAGTGGGACGCGTCGAGCAACTCGCGCACGCGGTCGGCGACGACGCCCGGCTGCTCGGCCTGGATGAAGTGGCCCGAGTCCGCGCGCTCGAACCGGCCGTCGGGCAGCGCCTCGACCCAACGGCGCTGGTGCTCGACGAGTCCGGCGTGGTGCCGCGCCCGGCCCGGCTGCGGCCGGGAAGCCGATCGCAGGACGGTCGGGCACGCGGGCGGGGCGGGCGGCGCGGCACGGAAGCGCGGGATCGCCTCGGCCACGGCCTTGATCTCCTTCCTCGTCTGCGCGATGCCCGCCGGGACGAAGTCCTCGGCCAGCATGGTCTCGTACGCGTCCGCGGGGAACACCCGGCGGACGTTCCCGCTGGTCAGGCGGGCGAACCAGCGGAACCGGACGAGCGTCTGCAGCATGGCCAGGCTGCGGTCCACCTGGGTGACGGTCCGGTCGAACGTGTCGTAGACGGGCGCGGTCTCCGCCGTCGGGTCGAGCAGCAGCAGCCCGCGCAGCCGCGGCCCCAGCGCCTCCGCGGCGCGGCGCGCGACCAGGCCGCCCATGCTGTGCGCGACCAGCACGAAGCGGCCGGGCACGACCGCCTCGACCATCGCGACCAGGTCCGCGGCCATGTCGTCGATGCTCAGCCCGCCCTCCGTCCGGCCGCTGCGGCCGAAGCCGGCGCGGTCGTACGCCACGAGGCGCGCCCGGTCCAGCAGCAGCGGCCGCACCGGATCCCAGCAGGTGCGGCCCATTCCCCCGCCCGCCTCGAACACCACGTGGTCCGGTCCGGTGCCGGACTCCTCCACGTAGACGGACCGGCCGTTCACCGGCACCGCCCGTCCCCTCTGCTGGCGCATGTCCCCCTCCGATCACCGTCGATCACCGATGGATCGCCATCATTTCCAGTTTCGATAATAGTGCCAAGTGTGGAATCGTAAAGCCCATGGACACTACGGACGTGCTTCTCCACCCGGTGCGGCTGCGCGTCGTACACGCGTTCGCCGGGGACCGGGTCCTCACCACCTCCCAGCTGTGCGAGCGCATGCCCGAGGTGCCGAAGGTGACCATGTACCGGCACGTCGGCGTACTCGCCGAGGCGGGCTTCCTGGAGGTGGCCGACGAGCGGCGGGTGCGCGGCACCGTCGAGCGGTCCTACCGGCTGTGCCGGGACCGCCCCTCCGTCGGCACCGCCGACGCCGCGGCGATGACGCCCGACGACCACCGCCGGGGCTTCGCCGCCGCGATGGCCGTCCTCATCGCCGAGTTCAACGCCTACCTCGACCGCGAGGGCGCCGACCCGGTGGCCGACGGGGTCTCCTACCGGCAGGGCACGCTGTGGCTGAGCCCGGAGGAACTCGGGCGGATGACGGGCGACCTGCTCGCGGTCCTCGGCCCCTACCTGGCGAACGAACCGGCGCCCGGGCGCAGGCCCTACCTGCTCAGCCCGATCCGCTTCCCCACCGGCCCGGCGGCGGAGGCGGGCGACGAGGCGCGCTCCTGAGCAACCGGTCGGCCCGCTTACGGTCGCACCGGGGCCGTTCCGCGCCAGCGGGCGAACCGGTCCGCCCTCGCCGGCGGGTTGAGACGGCGGATCCACTCGGCCTCGCGCGCCGGGTCCAGGTCATCGGGGTCGGAGACGGCGAAGACCACCACGTGGTCGGTGCCCGGGCCGAAGGCACCTTCGGCGACGAGCGATTCGAGCGCGGCCACACACGCCTCGTACACGGTGTCCCGGAACGTCCGGAACCGCGCGTCGCCGGCGTCCGGCCTCTCGGCGCGCAGCCGTCGGCAGATCGACGCGAACTGCTCGGCGGCGACGCCCTCCATCGCCCACTCCGCCGGAGTCCACTCGTAGTAGTCCGCCTCGGTCGGGTCCTCGGCCCGCAGCCGGGCGAGGTGCGGGACGGTGTTGGCCGCACAGCACACGGTCATCGCGCCGGCATCGGAGTACAACGCGTACCCGCAGTAGTCCGCAGCGGGACGGGCGTCGAGCAGCCCCGCGAAGGCGGCCCGTGCCGCCCGCTCCACCTCCGCCCGCAGCCGGGCCCCGGCGTCAGGCACGACGGCACCGGTCGTCGAATTCGACGGAGACGACGAGCTGCCGCCGCCTGCCCGGCCCGTCGAGCCGGACCCGGACGGCGACGTGGCCGGGGTCGAGGACCTGGACCCTCCAGCGGTAGTCCCGTCCGTCGACCCGGATCCTGCGTGGTGGTCTCGGTGTCACACGATGACCATAAGGCCGTACCGACAGCGGCAGGCCCGGCAGTCGACATCACCCCCTCTCCCCCGGCCCCTCGCATTCCGCCAATTCCCGCCACACGCCTACAGGATGACTACCCGGGCGCCAGGATGGCCGAGGCACACGTGCCCAGGCGACCGATCGGAAGGGACGGACCCATGCGCAAGAACGCACGCCGACTCAGGGCGGCGGCGACCGTCTGCGCCGCACTCGTCGGCGCGGCCGCACTCCTCGCACCGGCCGCCCAGGCGCACGGCCCTGCCCCGACGCACGTGGCCGCGGCCGGGCTCCGGGCGCAGGACGCGACGCCTCCCGGCACCCAGGTGCAGTCCACCACGGTCACCCGCCCCGACGGCACGCGGGCCCAGGTCGCGATCTTCTCGACCAACTACGCGACCGGCCACACGATTTGGCACCGCTCGCAGAGCGCCCCCGGCGGCGCGTACGGCGGCTGGAGCCAGGTCAACGGCATGGCGCTCAACTTCCAGAACCTGGTGCTCACCGCGGCCGCGGACGCCGACGGGAGCCTGGAGGTGTTCACCATCGGCTACCAGTCGACCGTCCTGGTCCGGATGCACCAGTCCGGAGAGGGCGGGGCGTGGTCGGCGCCCGAGGCGTTCGGCCCGTCCTCGGCGAGCGTGCCGCGCTTCTTCGGCCCGCCGGTGGCCTTCACGAGGGCGGACGGGACGCTGGCGTTCTTCGAGGTCTACCAGGGCTCGGGTGCACCGCGGCTGTACGTCAACGAGCAGAGTGCGCCCGGCGTTTGGGCTTCCTGGACCGACCTCGGGGCCGGCCCGCTGCCGTCCTCCGTCGCCACGCCGTCCGCCGTCACGCAGGCCTCGGACGGGACACTCACGGTCGTCGCGCACATGTGGAACGCCCCGTCGATGTACGCCGAGGTCTCCGAGCGGACCCCGGGCGCCTGGGGCCCCTGGCAGACCTGCGCGACGGCCGGCTGCGCCAACGGCTGACGCTCCCTGGCCCCGAGGAGACTCTTTCGACTGGTCGTCGGATGGCAGGCGGGTGAACACCGCGCGGTTCTCCGCCCCGCCCGGCAGTCGATCGGCGATAACGGGAGGCACGACAACGGCGGGCACTTCGAGTCACCGCCACCCGCGCCTTCAGCCGAGAGGACGACACATGCCCCTGGTCAACTACGGTGTGCTCGCCGCCAAAGCCATCGAGAGCACGCGCGAGGCGGCGCAGGTCTCGACGCCGCACTACCAGATCCACGTACGCGACGACGGCGGCACCGACTACCGGATCGCCGTGAACGTCAGGTCGCAGACCACGCCGCCGAACCTGCTGTACGTCGCCATCGACGACTTCCACCACCCGCTGATCCAGCTGCTCCCGCCGGCCGGCAGCGGCTGGCACCCCGAGCCGTCCCGGCCCGGCACAGCCAGCCTGGACTTCATCCGCGGGAACCTCTTCGACCCGGCCACCATGCGCGTTCTGCCGGCCGACGTTCCCGGCCTCAACAACGACCTGGAGGACCTGCTCGACCACTACGTGCAGCGCGCCATCGCCGACCAGACCATCGGCCTCTACGTCTTCGGCCAGCGCTGGCCCACCGACGCCGGCGACAAGGTGTTCGGCTTCCAGCCCGGCAACGGTGTCCACGACATCCACATGAACCAGGGCAACGACGCGGGGCACGCCGGCGACGACGGGGTCTGGCAGGACGGCGGCCTGCTGCTGCACGTGGCCTCGGAGAACCGCTGGGTGGCGATCTTCCTGGCCTTCCAGTCCCAGGCGTGGCACACCGACGACACCACCGGCCACGCCCTGGCCCCCACCCGGCCCACCACCCCGCACCAGGAGCCGATGCGGATCTCGGCCGCCCTGGTCAACCCGGTCGCCCCGGCGCCCGAGACGGTCACCCTGGTCAACACCTCGGCCACGCCGATCAGCCTCCAGGGATGGCACCTCAGCGACCAGCAGCAGAACGTGCTCCCCCTGCCCGACACCGAGCTCCAGCCGGGCACCTCCACCACCTTCCCGGCCGCGAACGGCTTCCGACTGGGCGCCGACGGCGGCGCGATCACCCTCCTCGACCCGTCCGGCCTCAAGGTCCACGGCGTCGCCTACACCCGGAAACAGGCCTCCGTCCCCGGCCAGACCCTCACCTTCTGAGGGTTCGAGGGCCGCCCTGGCCTGGGAGCACGTCGCGGCGACAGCCTTACCAGGCGGGACGGCCCTCTGTCCGAGGGCCGGTGCCCGTCGGACGACATGCATGACTCCTTCGTCAGGTGGCGCTGCCGAGCGCCGAGACCTGCTGGTGCAGGGCTGAAGCCCAGCCGTCGGCCATGAGTGGAACGAGGCGCGCAGCGGAGTCACGACTCGCGCCGTCCGGGACGGTGAGAGGCGGGCCCTACACCCCCGCTACCCCGCTCGCGCGGAGCGCGGCGATCCGCTCGTCGGAGTAGCCGAGCCCGCGCAGGGCCGCGTCGGTGTGGGCGCCGAGGGCGGGGACGGGGCCCATGGGGAGTTCGATGCCGGCGAAGCCGAACGGCGGCAGCAGGCTGCGGACTTCGCCGACCGGGGTGGTCACCGAACGCCAGCGGTCGCGGGCGGCGAGCTGGGGGTGGTGCAGGAGGTCGGCGACGTCGTTCAGCCGGGCGGAGGCGATGGCGAGCGTGTCCAGGAGCTTGATCGCCTCGTCGGCCGTCATGGTCGCCGTCCGGCCGCCCACCAGGGCGTCGACCAGTCGGCGGCGGCGCACCCGGGCGACGTTGGTGGCCCACTCCGGGTCGTCGGCCAGGTCCGGGCGGTCCAGGAAGCCGGTGGCGAAGCGGGCCCACTCGCGGTCGTTCTGGATGCCGATCATGACCTCGCGGCCGTCGGCGGTCGGGTAGGCGTCGTACGGCGCGATGGCCGGGTGGGAGAGGCCCGCGCGGCCCGGCGAGCGGCCCGCGCCCTGGGTGTAGTGGAGTTGGTGGCCCAGCCACTCGGCCGTCGCCTCGAACATCGACACCTCGATCGCGGCACCCTGCCCCGTTGCGGCACGGCCGACCAGCGCGCCGAGCGTCGCCGTCAGCGCGTACATCCCGGCGGCGATGTCCGAGCTCGGCACCCCGGTCTTCGACGGCCGGTCGGGCGGGCCCGTCACCGAGGCGAGGCCGGACTCGCACTGGATCAGCATGTCGTAGGCGCGCTTGTCCTGGTAGGGGCCGCCGGAGCCGTAGCCGGAGAGGTCGACGGTGACCAACCGGGGGTGCCGGGCCCGCAGTTCGGCGGAGCCTAAGCCCAGGCGGGCGGCGGCGCCGGGCGCGAGGTTCTGCAGGAAGACGTCGGCGCCGGCCACCAGGTCGGCCAGCACGGCTCGGCCCTCCGGCGCCTTCAGGTCGAGGGCGACCGACTCCTTGCCGCGGTTCAGCCAGACGAAGTGGCTGGCCAACCCGTTGACGCTGTGGTCGTAGCCGCGGGCGAAGTCGCCGCCGTCCGGCCGCTCGATCTTGACCACCCTCGCTCCGAGGTCGGCCAGGTGCCTGCTCGCCAGCGGCGCGGCCACCGCCTGCTCCAACGCGATCACCGTGACACCCGCCAGCGGCAGCGACACCTCGACTCCCTCCCTCGTGAACGGATCGTGACCTACCCGCGGGCGGGCCAGTTCAGTCCGTCTCGCCCTCTGCCGGACGCCCCGTCATCGGCCCCCGGCCGGGCCTCCCTCCGGTCGCGGGCCGGCACCGGACGTGGCAGGTGCAGCAGGCCCGTGGGCCAGGCATACGTCGGGTAGCCGTCGATCGAGGCAACCGCTGAACGCTCCGGCTCCAACCGACACCCGTCAGCGGACGGCGGGCACGATGTTCCGCAGGTGGTAGCCGTCGCCGTAGCGGATCAGGCCGCGGAGTTCGGCCAGCGGGTTGAACGCCTGGGCGTTGCGACGGTGCGGCTGGTGGGTGAAGGGGATGCCGGACCACGGGTTGTCGGGGTGGTGGTGGCTGCCGGGCTCGGCGGCGGGGTCGACGGGCCAGTGGAGCCAGACGGAGTCGCACCGCAGGCAGACGACCTGGCCGAGGTACCAGACCGCGCCGGCCAGGAACGGGCCGCCCGGGAACGGCCCGCCCGGCTCCGCGTCGAACGCTCCCGCCCCGGCACACCGGGCCCGCACCTCCCGTTCCAGCGCGTCGAGGCTGGCCAGGGAGAAGTCGTACGCGTCCCGGCCTCCCCGCAGTTGCCCCGCCCATGCCCCGAACGCGGCCCGGCGCTCGCGCAGCCAGTCGGCCAGTTCCGGGTCGTCGGGCTGCGGACCGACCGGGTCCAGCGGTGAAGCCTCCTTCTCGGGCGCCCAGTCGGACTCGACGGCGCGGACCGCGGCAACAGCGGCCAGCAGCCGCTCGTACTCCCGGCCGAACACCTCGCCGCTGCGCTCCGCGAGCGCCACGTCGACCAGCAGGCCGACCGACAGCGGTGGCAGGCCCAGCGCCGGGTCGGGGAGCACGGCCGGCCCGGCCTCCACGGCCCACCGCCCGCCGCAAACGCCCATCAGCACCTCTCCCGCGTACCCGGCCGCCGCGCGCGCGAAGTCCTCGTCCGGTCCGCCGGGTTCGTCGAGCAGCGCCCGCTCCAGGGCGGCCAGCGAGTCCGTGCCGTAGTCGAGGACGAAGCCGTCCGGTACGTGCACCTGCTCCAGGCGTGCGACCAGGAGCGGCAGGTCCTCCAGCCAGTCCTCCAGCAACCGCTCCCCCGCCCCGCCGTGATCATCGCTCATGCCCGTCAGCCTAAGGCCTGTGCCGACAACTCCCGTGACTTCAGCCAAAATTGTGGCTTCTGTGGGCGATCTGTAAAGCCGTCGAATCCCCGCCGTGCCGCGGCTAGGGTGGCGCCGCCGGGGACGTGTCGACGGGGGCCGCACGCCACCGGCCGCATGTCCGACCCTCGGCCCCCGCAGGGGGATCGCCACACCGTGCGACAACCGTTACGCACCAGGGGACTGCTGGCGGCGCAGGCCACGGCCGTCGTCCTCGGGATCACCGCGCTCGTGTTCGCCGGCCTGCCCGGCCTGCAGGAGCACGCCGAGGCGGCGCCGTCCATCACGCGCTGCCAGGACAAGTACGGCACCACGCCGACGCCGCCGGACCAGTCCACGCTCCCCGGCTATCGGCCCACCGGCTCCGGCCAGTGGGCCACCCCGGACGCCGAGCAGCGGCTCTACCCGTACGACCTGCCGCCCAAGGGTTTCGACGGCCTGACCGATCCGTCCCAGGTCCCGCTGCCCCAGGGGTCGGACCCGAAGAAGTACGAATGGGGCAGCATCGAGAACGCGGTCGCGACCTGGATGCAGAAGCAGGCCGGCAACAAGCCGTACAAGGGCAGCTTCAACAGCTGGCTGAACAGCGTCTACACCCGGAACGTGGGCAACAACAAGCGCGGCGACGCCTACGAACGCGAGGTCGTGCGCTACTTCAACCTCGGCGGGGTCGACTGGATCTGCCAGGGCAGCCTCAAGGACCTCGACGAGAAGCTCTACCAGGAGCTGAAGGACGAGCTCGGCGACCGGTTCCCCAAGGGCAACCGGCTCTTCGACGCCGTCAACATGCGGACCAGGACGATCTACGAGATCAAGTCCGGCATCGGCTACGACAAGGCCCAGCTGCCGGTGGACGAGGCCCTGGTCAAGCGCGGCTGGAAGGTCGTCTACATCAACGGCCAGCAGCCGAACGCCAGGACGATCGCCAAGTACAAGAGCGCCGGAGTGGACTATTACCGGCACTCGGCCACCCCGGAGCCGCAGTTCAGGCAGACCCCGTACATGCGCCAGGCCCCCGGCACGATGACCGTGGACCCGGCCAAGCCGTCCGTCGGCGCGGGCACCGACATGGTGGAGGGCTCGGCCCCGACACCGGAGGAGGCGGAGCAGGAGGCCCAGCGGACGAACGGCCTGATCGAGGAGCCCGAGCAGGACATCCGCCGACCCGGCGGCATCGACTTCTCCACCCTCGACCTCTCCTACATCGGCCAGACCAAGGCCGGGGACCTCAAGTACGCCTTCAGCGCGAGCAACACCGACGAGGAGGAGCACCCCGGCTTCGGCGGACAGGAGAAGGCGCAGCTCGTCTCGGACGCCTTCTTCACCTGGCTCGCGCTCACCCCGGACCACTTCTGGGTCAACCTCAACCCCGACGACCCGAACACGATCATGCAGTCGCCGTTCGACGGGACGGACGCCGGGCGGGTGCTGCTGGAGGCCGACCTCGCGATGAAGCGCGACTTCGGCCGCGCCGAGGACCCGAAGACGGACGCCGGGAACAAGTTCTGGTACGGCATCTCCCGGATCGACGGACTGCCGTGCATGAACTCCACCCGCAACTGGATCGTGCCCAAGCAGGCCAAGGTGCGCGTCCAGGACGACGGCGTCTACATCCTCGACAGCCCGCTCGAGGTCAAGACGGTGGCCCAGGACTACACCAGCTCGGGCCCCGGCACGGGCTGCAACCTGACCAAGGAGCAGATCGACCACAACATGGACGTCTACCGCTCCACGATCCTGCCGATCGTGGAGAAGGAGGTGAACGAGGACCCCAGGTACGCGGACCTGCGCCGCGTCTACAAGGCCCGCATCGGCGCGGAGTACGTCCGCCAGACGGTCGCGAAGGACCCGACGGCCTTCGGCGGGGCGTTCACCAAGGTCATCGACAGCAACGACGTGTCGAAGTGGCCGCTGCGCGGCACGAACGCCGGCTGGGACAAGATGACCGTGTGGCGCGAGATGCGCAAGTCGTTCACCGAGGGCGACTTCACGTACCAGCTCCCGCTCGGGGGAACGGTCTACACCTACATCGTCGGCGGGGTCGACTTCCAGCAGCAGCCGCAGCAGAAGATCGACCAGGCCGCTTTCCAGGCCGCGAAGCCGAACCTGGACGATGTCACGCAGCACGCGAAGAGCGAGGCGCTGTCGTACAAGGACGACGGGATCACCGTCATGGGCGGCGACAACAGCGGTCAGGCCGGCACCAGCGGCGACCCGACGCCCACGCCCACTCCGACCCCGACGCCCACGCCTACCCCGACGCCTACGCCGACCCCGACCGGGACCGGGACGCCGACGGGGACTCCGGCACCGACGCAGACCCCGACGGGCGAACCGACCACCAGCCCGACACCGACGCCCACTGGGCCCCCGGCACCGACCCCGAGCGGCAGCACGGGCGGAACCGGTGGAGCCGGTGACGGCGGTGACGGCGGTGTCGGCGGAACCACCCCGCCGCCCGCCGGAACCGGCAGTGGCGGTGGTGGCGGCAGCCTCGCCTCCACCGGCCTCCGGATCACCGGCGTCGCCGGAACCGCCGCCGCCCTCACGGCAGCCGGGACGGCCCTGGTCTGGCTCCGCCGACGCCGCAACACCACCGGCTGACCAGCACGCCGCACGCCCCCACGCCCTGGCCGTCCAGGGCGTGGGGGCGTCTGCTCTCACCGCTCGCGGTCGTCGATCGGATCGTCTCCGACGGGCCCGACCGGCACGATTCACCCCTGCTCGGCCCCACTCCGGACGCGGCACAGGCACAGGTCGGCGCGATGCCGGAGACCGTCAACGTCGACCTCGACCGCGGCTACGACAGCGCCAAGTCCCGTCTGCCGCCGCACCACCCGACGTCTCAAGTGATCCATTTGCCAGTCCGTTTCAGCCGCCGTTCTGCAGCTGCTGGAGCAGGTCGGCGTCGCCCTCCATCCGCAGCGAGTCGTTCGGGATACGCATGTACATGAGCAGGGCCATCTCGCTCGCCGTGCCGTGGATGGCGGCGGTGGGCTTGCTCTCGGCGGCCTCCGCCGCGGTGAGGCGGGTGAAGCGGGACCCGGCGGCGTCCACCGTCTGGCGCCAGGAGCCGGCCCCGGCTGCGTGGTAGTCCATGGTGGCGGGCTCGTGCGGCCACGGGACCGTGACGGTGCAGACGGTGGCGAGGAACTCCTCGATGGCGTCGACCGCCTCGGTCGTCGGCAGCTCCTGCGGCGTACCGGAGGCCAGCTGGGCGTCGTAGGTGTGGATCAGCGACTCGTGGACGCGGCGGCGGGCCACGGCGGCCCCCGTGTGCGGCGAGGCCAGCGGCTCCCACCAGGCCCAGCAGGTCCGGTCCGGGCCGGCCTCGCGCAGAGCGGCAAGCAGCTGTTCCGTCGAGTCGGCCAGCCAGGTTATGAGGGCCTCGCGCTCCCTGGGCGCCGCCAGCCCGTCCTTGCTCGGCCGCTCGTCGCCCGGCGCGGTGTTCAGCACGATGTAGGCCCAGAAGCGGTCCCCCTCACTGAGGTGGTTCGCCAGGTCGTACAGCGTCCAGCCCGGGCAGGACGGGACGTCGGCGTCGAGGCTGGGGGCCGCGGCGACGGCGGCGCGGAACGCGGCGGAACGCTCGTCAATCATCCGCAGCAGGGTGGGGAAGGAGAATTGCTCAGTCACGCAAACCTTGTATCACCCGGACCGGAACTCTCGCACTCGATTAACAACCCGCGCAGACAGGCGTTGGGGCTTCCCCGTACTGCGAGACGTTTGTGCGGGGCCCGGTCAACGGCGGGCCAACACCGCGACCTCCCAGCCGAAGCCCACCACCAACCGACCGTCCGGCACCACGGCCACCGCGCAGACCGGCAGCGGGAACACCAGCTCCGGCCCGACCTGGTCGCCGGCGGTCAGGTCCCAGACCCGCACCGTGCCGTCGTCGCCGCCGGTCACCGCCAGGGGGCGGCCGTCGACCACGGCCGTCGTCACCGCGTTCACCTCGTCGGTGTGGCCGGTGAGGGGTTGGCCGATCTGCTCGCGCGTGGCCAGGTCCCAGACCCACACGGTGCCGTCGGCGCCGCCGCTGACCGCCAGGGTGCGGCCCTCGACCACCGCCACCGCCACCGCTTGCACCCCCTCCTCGTCGCTGGTGAGCGGCTCGCCGATCTGCTCGCGCGTGCTCAGGTCCCATACCCGGACGTTGCTGCCGGTGACCGCGACGGGGCAGCCGTCGACCACCGCCGTCGCCACCGCCGACACCCAGTCGTCCTGGCCGGTGAGGGGTTGGCCAATCTGCCGACCGGCGGTCAGGTCCCAGACCCGCACCGTGCCGTCGGCGCCGCCCGTGACCGCCAGGGGGCGGCCGTCGAGCACCGCCGTCGCCACCGCGTTCACCTCGCCGGTGTGGCCCGTCGGGGGCTCTCCCACCTGGCCGGCCGTGGTCAGGTCCCACACCCGCACCATCCCGTCCTGGCTGCCGGCGATCACGTGGGGACGGCCGTCCAGCACTGCCGTCGTCATCGCCCGGACCTTGTCGGTATGGCCGTTCACCGGCTCGCCGACCTGCTCGCCCGTGGCCAGGTCCCACACCTGGAGCGTCCAGTCCTCGCCTCCGCTGACGATGCAGGGGCGGCCTTCGATCGTTGTCGTGACCACCGACAACACCCAGCCGTCGTGACCGGTGAGGGGTCGGCCGATCTGCCGGCCGGTGGTCAGATCCCATACCCGCACCGTCTCGTCCTCGCTGGCGGTGACTGCCACGGGGCGGCCGTCGACCACCCCCGTCGCCAGCGCTCGCACCGCAGCTGTGTGGCCGGTGAGGGGTTCGCCGATCTGTTCACGCGTGGTCAGGTCCCAGACCCGCACGGTCTTGTCGTGGCCGCCGGTGACGCCGACGGGACGGCCGTCGAGCACCGCCGTCGCCACGGCGCACACACCATGGGTGTGGCCGATGAGCGGCTCGCCGATCTGCTCGCGCGTGGTCAAGTCCCAGACCCGCACGGTCCGGTCACCACTGCCGGTGACCGCCACAGGGCGGCCGTCGACCACCGCCGTCGCCACAGCCGCCACCGCAGCTGTGTGGCCGGTGAGCGGCTCGCCGATCTGCTCGCGCGTGGCCAGGTCCCAGACCCGCACGGTCCGGTCACCACTGCCGGAGAGCGCCACAGGGCGGCCGTCGACCACCGCCGCCGCCACCGCGCACACCTCGCCGGTGTGACCGGTGAGGGGTTCGCCGATCTGCTGGTCGGTGGTCAGGTCCCAGACCCGCACGGTCCGCTCGGAACCGCCGCCGACCGCCATGGAGCTGCCGGTGACGGCGACGGGGCGGCCGTCGAGCACGGCCGTCGCCACCGCCAGCAACGCATCGGTGCTGTGGGGGGTCGGAATGCGACGCACGGACCGGTCGAGCTGGGAGCCGGTGGCCCACTCGACGCCCCACGGTGCGGCGGGTTCGCCCTCCACCGGTACTGCGGTGATCCGCGCCGACAGCTCCCGGTCCCCGTAACGGGCCGCGTCCAGCGCCAGCAGCTGCCGGCGTACCCCCGCGGTCACGTCACGATGCAACTCTGCCGAGGCCCGGTACACCGACGCGGCCAATCGCGCCGCCGGACCCGACGCCGCATCCAGCAATGCCGTCACCGCCCCCGGGTCCGCGTTCACCAGGAACCCGGGATCGGCCAACCGCTGGGCGGCCACGGCGGATTCAGCACACGGGCGGATGTCCCGCAGATCATCGGACATGACCGGCACAGTAGCCGTACCCGGAGCACCGCAGATAGCACGACCGCCAGACCCTCGCCTGCGCATGGGCAGGGCGCCGCCAGGACGCGAGCGCAGGCACGCGAAGACGAAGTGTCACCATCGCACATGGCGCAGGCCCCTGCCTGGACCCCGCCGGCATCCCGCTTCCGCCAATCCGCGCGGGTTCCAAGCCCGCGGTCATGGTCAGGGTTTCGAGCATGAGCGGCTTGGCATCGAAGTCGAGCGGCCGGTGGGACGGGTGCCGATCAGGAGGCCGCGCAGGGCGTCGACCTGGTAGCTGAGGGGATTGGCCTTGCTGACCGCTTGCAGCCAGCCGGGCATCAGGTCGACGGGGTAGAGGGCGTTGGAGCCGAAGAAGAGCGGCATCGTGATGGCCTGGGTCAAGTCTTCTTCACAACCTATTTCTGCCGCCTGCGGGCGGGCCGGCGGCCGTTCATCAGGCTACCTGTCGGTGGCGGGCGACGATCGGGCGAGCGGCTGCCCACGAGGGGGCGGGAAGCTTTGGGCGGTGTCCTGCCGGTGGTGGGGTCGGGCATGTCCGGGGGGCCGTAAGCTGGCGCGACTCGGTCAGGGCTCTTGGGCCTGACCGCAATTTGGCCGAGTGGCCCCCCGGGCTTGCCCGACTCGGGTTCCGCCAGTGGGAGGTGCGTAAAGCTTCCCGCCCCCGGCCTCCACCGTCGCGCGGCAGCCGATCTGCGCAGTAGACACAACGCAGCCCCCTGCCTCTGACAGGGGGCTGCGTCTGCTCAGCTCAAAGAGCTCCGAACTCTCCGGCACGGACAGCGGAGACGAAGGCAGACCACCCGGCGGCGCTGATCTCCAGCTCGGGGCCGCTCCGGTCCTTCGAGTCCCGCACGGGCACAACGCCATCAACCGTGGCGAGATTCAGGGCAGCCTCAATGCAGTTGCCGCCGTCCCCCTCGCTGTAAGTGCTCTTCTTCCAGTTGGCGTGGCGGGTAGCGTAGAACGTCGGCACGGGACTGCTGGTCATGTTCCTAAGCCCTCTCATGACGGAGTGGATCAAGCGGGCGGAGTCGGAGGCAGACAGAGACTCTGCACGAAGCCGATCATAGGCCCGGAAGCGTTCAGCCACGGCGGCGGCATTGTTGATCATGTGGCCGCTTCCCAGGCTCTCCGCGTAGGCCCATCGCTCGCCATCCGTCAGCTCTATGAGCGTGATGGTTCCTGTAGCCCCGGTTCGCTCGCCCAACGAGAACGGGGCGACATGGATGTTGATGTTCGAATACTGCTGCGGGAGGTCCAGCAGGTGTTGCAGTTGTTCGTGCATTACCTCCGGGCCCCCGACGACTTGCCGGATGACACCTTCGTTGAGCACTGACACGAGAGGCGGCCCGTCCGGGTCAAGGAAGCGTTCTTGCCGTGCCAATCGAGCACGCACGGTTTTCTCAACGCTGACGGGGTCGGCGGCCGGACCTTTGAAGTAGCGCACGAGGGCGCGAGCGTACGACGCTGTTTGCAGAAGTCCCCAAATTCGCCCGATGTCGTAGCCCCGCACCCCCACCGACTTGGCTTCGAGACCGGCGTAGAGATCAAACCAGTCGGGGTGCTGGATCTCTCGTTTCCAGTCCACTCGGTCCCATGCGGCGGTCAGCTGTCCGGCGGCGCCCAGGGCGGCATCACAGGCCTCAGCGAACCCCCTTACGGGTCCGCGCTCTAGGCCTTCAACCTTCGTGACGTAGCTGGAGCTGTACCTGACCCTCCGGCCTAGCTCCGCACACGAGATTCCTGCACGCTCACGAGTGTCGCTCAGCAGCCAAGCCCATACAGCCGGGCTGAGGGTGACCTTGCGGGGCTTTGCACGTCGACCGGCCAACGCCAACCTCCAATCGGGACAGCTCGTTTGTCCTCATGCCAGGTATACACGACCCCCTACCCCATGCAGTTGTCTGGTTACCGCGCAGCAGTGACCGAAGGGCGGCGGCATGGACCTCTTCACGCCCCATGGTGGGCAACTCGTCTTTGATCGGCGCAGCCGGCGGACCGGTGTCTACATGGACACCGTTGGCGGTCAGCGCTACCTCCGTCCGGCGGCCGGCGGATGCGAGTGGACGGCAGATCCGATCGACGTCCGACCCGTGCCCCCGGATCTGGAGTACGCCGATCCGGCCGGAGCGCCCCGCCAGACGGACTCGTGAGACCGCCCCAGGTCTGCGCGGCGCTAGTCAGCATGACCGTAGTAGCCGGACTGGTCGCCGGACTGGTGGCGGACTCAGCGATACGCGGACAGTCGTACGCGGTTCGAGCGCTCGTAGTCGTGCTGACGTTCGGCGCGGTCTTCAACTCGGCCGTGGTCGTCGCCGAGTCCCTGCTCCAACAAGGTCAACTCCCACGTAGAAAGGCGCGTCGAATGAGTGACCAGCCGCCGGACAGATGCGACTGCGGCGAGGTGATCCGGCCCGACCCCCCGGGACCGGACGGCACCCCCACGTGGTCGTGCGATTGCCGACGCTTCGGATACCTGCTGCCTCCGGACTACCTCCGCGCGCACCCCGAGGAGTTCGCCGTTCAGGTCTGCGGCCGGAAGCGCCGGAGCGAGACGGCGCCGGTTGCCGCGTGAACCCCTACGGTCGTCCGGCACGCCTCGGACGCTGGCTGCAACTCCTTTGGCGCGACCCGAGGATGGGCATCCACGTGCTCTGGCACGGCGTCTTTCAGTGGAGCCGACCTGTGCTCCTGCTGAGTCCGAGTCGTCGCAGGGCTGTGGAATTCGCCGATTCCGAACTCCGGGTCATCGCTCGTCGGCACGCGCTTGACCGACGTCGCCGGTCGTCGGCACCGCCCCCCCGAGTAGCACCTTCAGACTTCCGTTCCGCTCGTCGACCCCCTCCGTGACAGTCGCCGGCCGGGACGGGATCCAACCCCCGCACCTCCGCCCGGGGCTGTTCCGGGCGGACGGCCCGGTGCGGGATGCGATCCCGCCTGCACATGCATCCCCCGTCGTGGACGGGCGGGACCGCGCACTCCAACCTCCATCTGTTCAAGGGAAGTCCGTGATGCACAACAAGGTTCAGCAGCAGCCCGCCCGCCGGATCGGCGCTCTGGTCCTGATCAGGGACGGCAAGAAGCGCATCCTCCTGGAGGAAACCACCTATCGGAAGGGATTGCAGCTCCCCGGCGGCGCCGTACACAAGGGCGAGCAGGTAGCGGACGCTGCCGCGCGTGAGCTCGCCGAGGAGACCGGCATGCGCCGGGTCATCGCCTTCCACCTTGGCGTCGACCAGATTCCGGCCAACCCCAACACCGGCTCCCCGGAGGGTTTCAACTTCATCTGCGACGGCGGCTTCGCCTCGCACGCGGAGGTGGCCGGACTGAGCATCTCCGTTGGCGCATCCGAGGAGATCCGGGCGCTCGCGTGGGTGCACCCGGACGAGTTGGACAACCATGTAGAGCCGTACATGGCGGCACGTATCCGGATCGCCGTCGACCACGCGGATAGCGGGCTGAGGCAGCCGCTTCTCTACATCGGACAGCCCGCCGACCAGCGCCACGGCGCATGAACGCCAGTTCGGGTCCGGGGAGACCTGCCGAGGTATGGCGTGCCGTCTACTACTTCCAGGGGCAACCGGGATTGCCCGGCGTGCCGGGCCGGTCTGACGTCCATGGGTCGACGAGTGCCGACTCGTTCGAGCGGTTGGCCGCACATCTCATCGCGGACGCCGGCCGACGGTGGTGGGACATCGAGGTGCCCGTGCAGGTGAGGAACTTCGGCGAAATCCTGCTCCGGCACGCACGGCCGATTGCCGAGGCTCAAGGACGGTGGACGTACAAGCCGATCGGCCGCCAAGACTGGGCTCACGTCATGGTGACCTACGACCCCGACGGGCGGTAACCCGGTGACTCGACAGAAGCCCGATCCGGGACCCTCCTACGAGTCGGAAGCCCAAGTCCTAACGGTGGTCGACACCGGCGACTGCGAGTGCCCCCAACCTGACAGGTGCGCGGAACGGCTCGAACTCCCGCCGATTCAGGGGAGTTTCCGAGACAAGCACGGCCGCCTTTGGGTCGTCCTCGGTCGCCGGAGACTCGCAGACCCCCTGACCGGACGAGTGCGCTACACGGAAGTGTGCATCCGCCGATTCGAGAGAGCCCGCCCGGTCTACATGACCATTCGATGCGCCGGTCCGCCGGCCATGGAAAACCCGTACGAGAAGCGCCGTCCGGGACGTCCGCCCCGGGCCGAACGACTCCCGTTCGAACCGGCGACCCCCGGTGACGGACGGCTCCCCAAGGCCTGACACCTTATAAGACTCCCTCTCGCGCTGACGGCATTAGGCACACCGGCACGCGGGAGGGCGGGCGCCAACCACCGCGTCGGGGGTAGTTGGCGCCACGGATCCGCCCGGCGTCAGCGTGTGCTTTCCCGTGACGAGGCGAGGGGGCGGAGTTGACCGGGGCCATTGTCGAGCAGGCCGAGAAGGTAGTCGCCGTAGCCGCTCTTGCGCAGTGGCTCGGCCAGCTCGCGCAGCTGGGCGGCGTCGATCAGGCCGGCCCGCCAGGCCGATTCCTCGACGCAGCCGATCTTGAGGCCCTGGCGTTCCTCGATGACCCGCACCCACCCGGCCGCCTGGTCCAGGTCCTCGGCCGTGCGGACCGACATCCAGGCGGTGCCCCGGTACAGAAGAGTCTCGGCAAGCTGCCCGGCCCGCATGTAGTGGGCGTTGACCCGGTTGAGGCCCGTCGCGTGGCGCTGGGAGGGGATCAGGGAGCGGGCGATGGCAGCGGCCTGGCCGTCGAACAGGTACAGCCCAGCGGCCACGGAGCTGCGATGGTCGGGGGCGGCCACGCGGTGCGTGAAGATCTGCGCGCCCGTGGGATCGGCGGCGAAGTCGGAGATGAGGGCGGCGACGGATACATGGTCGTCCCCGTGGAAGATGCCGTCCCCGGCGACAACGGCCACCGGCTCGGTGCCGATGAAGTCGGCGGCGGTGACGAGGGCCTGGTCGACGTCGCCGGGATCGGGCTGGGCGGCGTATTCGAGCCGCATGCCGATCTGGTCCCCGTCGCCAAGGGAACGCCGCAGGTGCGGCAGATCCTCGCGAGCGGCGATGACCATAACCTCCCGGATGCCGGCCTGAATGAGGCCAGCCATCGGGTAGTAGACCATCGGCTTATCGAAGACCGGAAGCAGCAGCTTGCAGACGACCTGGGTGATGGGCCCCAGGTCATCATCGGTGCCGGTGAGGATGATTCCGCGCATGAGATCAGCCTACGCCTGCCAGGACAAGGGAGTTGACGGCGAGTGAGGTGGCTCATCACGGGTTCGGGGGGTCTGCTCGGCCGAGAAGTCGTAGAGGTCCTCGCTGGTGAAGAGGTCAGCGCAATGACCCACCAGGCACTGGACATCTCCGACCCGGTCGCGGTGGCGAAGGCGGTCAACGGCCACGACACAGTGATCAATTGCGCCGGATACACGAAAGTGGACTTAGCCGAGGCCAACGAGGCCGAGGCGACGGCGGTCAACGGCCACGGCGTCTGGAACCTCGCGCGGGCCTGCGCCCACACCGGAGCCACCCTGCTTCACGTCTCCAGCGACTACGTCTTCTCCGGCACCTCCCGCACCCCCTACCGCGAAGACGCGGCCCCCGGCCCGCTCAACGCCTACGGACGTAGCAAGCTGGTCGGCGAGATGGCCGTGCTACACCTGCTGCCCCGCACCGGGTACGTGGTGCGTACTGCCTGGCTGTACGGCACGGGCGGCCCGTGCTTCGTGGCGACGATGCTGCGCCTGGCCACCGAGCGAGAGACGGTGAGCGTGGTGGACGACCAGTTCGGGCAGCCAACGTGGGCGCGTGATCTGGCCGGGCAGTTGGTGGCGCTTGGGCGCTGCCGTGATGCGCCGCCGGGGATCTACCACGGCACCTCTGGAGGCTCTACGACGTGGTTCGGCCTGGCCAAGGAGCTGTTCCGCTTGTCCGGCCTGGCTCCGGAACGGGTGCTGCCGATCCCTGCTGTCCGCTTCCCGCTGCCCGCGCAGCGCCCCGTGTACACCGTGCTGGGCCACGAGCGGTGGCAGACAACGGGGATCCGGGAACTCGGCCCCTGGCACGACCGCCTCAGGCTGGCTCTGGAAGAATCCAACTTCAATCGGTAGGCCAGTCTGAAACGGGAAAAGGCCGCTAGAAACCGCCGTTCGCTTGGGGGCTACCGCATTCCCGAGGTCGGCCGCTGGTCGGCCGGGACGACCATCGAGCCCTTGCCCCATCGGGTGGTGATGAGTCCCTGTTCGCGAAGCACATCGAGGGCCCGGCGAATGGTCATCCGCGCCATGCCGAAGCGTGCAACAAGATCGCCTTCCGACGGGAAGGGGTCCGAGTCATAGACGCCTTCGCCGATCTCGCGGATCAGCTCGGCGGCTACGGCCTGGTACGGCGGAAGCCGCTTCGGGCGCGGCGCGGGACTCTCGGACATGCAGGCAGGGTAAGCACTTGCTGATCTTTGGACAACTTAGACAAGTAGATGTGTAGACAACTTAGACAGGTCGGGCTACCGTCGAATCGCAACCAAAAACACAGAACCCCGGCGACCGCGCCAACGGTCCCGGGGCATGGCCGACGCTTTCGAGGAGCGACGACATGGCCAAGCTTATCGTTCTCGTGTTCCTGTGGATTCTGCGCCTGGCCTTGCCGGCGCGCGGGGAACACCGGCCATTCCGATCCACCCGGAGTACCGGGAGGCGCCCGCCATCTGCGGGTGGCACCGTCCGATCCCGGCTCACCTGCTGGCCCGCACGATGCCCCTGGGACCGGCTCCGCTCGTTCCCCGGTACCTGGAAGCCTGGGAGCAGACTCCCCCCGCCGAGAAGGCCACGGTGTTGAAGCACCAGGCGGACGCACATGCGGGCCAGTGGGAGAAGATCCGGCAGCGGCGAGCGGCTGCGTTCGCGGCGCAACTCGACCTTCCCGACCCCCTTCACTGGCTCGATGACGCGACCGACGGCCAGGGGGTCCTCGCCGGGCGGCGTGCCTGATGTCGCGGGCATTCATCAAGGCACTGGCGGACGGAACTCGCCGGGGGAACACGCGGGGACTACGGCAGCGCCTCCGGGAGGGGTGGACCATCTTGGGTGGCGCCTACTGCTCAGTGGAGTACTCGCCGCGGGCGAAGAACGATCCGCGGCCATGGTCGGACGGGGTCCTGCGGTACCGGGCTCTGAACTGTTGGGCAGTCCCACCGATCGTGACCGAAACCCTGGCGACGTTCGGCACTGAGCGTTAACCCTCCGGTCGTAGACAACAGGCCCGCTAGCGCTCCTGCCAGCCGTTACACTCGTCAGCCCCCGGCCTCTCCGGTCGGGGGCTGACGGTTTGCTCGTGACGGTCTGCACAGGGGAAGAGCACATGCCGGAGTGGGAAGGCGAGGGGCGGCCCGATGAAGACGGTGAGATCTTCCTCGGCGGGGGCCCGAAGCTGGAAGGTGTCGACTACGAAGGACCCTGGCTGGAAGCGCGTGCTACCGCCGAACATCTGAACGCCATTCTTACCGCCTTGGGCCTTCAAGGACCCGATCTCGTGCGGGCGCAGGCCGGGTGGTCCGACGACGGTCACGGCGTGGTGTTCCTGAAGGGGACCGCGTCCGGGGCCCGGCGGCTTGGGGAAGTACTAAACCGCATGGCGGGCCGGGACAAGGACGAGTGCGCGTGCGGCGAGTGAGCCCGGCCTGACCCTGCAGGCTTTCGTCTCAGAGGGCGTTCGATACTGATTTAGGCTTCCGCAGGCGATTTCGGGCGGAGGTATTGCCCGACTTTGTCGGGGCTGGCGGTCAGGCGAGTGGTCATGGAGTTGACCATGGCCCAGTGGATCATCGAGCGTGACCGGTCCGGCAGTTCCTCGTAGTCGCGATGGAGCCGCCGGTACCGGGACATGATCCCGAAGGTCTGCTCGACCCGCCAGCGGATCGGCTGGACGACGAAGCCCTTCTGCTCCTTGTCACGGGCGACGACCTCGACGTCGATGGACAGAGCGGCACCATGCCTGACGACGGCGTTGTTGTAGCCGGCGTCCACCCACGCCTTGGTCACCGTGGGCCACCTGGAGGCGAGGGTGTCCAGGACCTGTTTGCCGCCGGCGGAGTCCTGGACACCGGCGGCGGTGACGATCAGCACCAGGAGCAGGCCCAGGGTGTCGGTGGCGATGTGGCGCTTGCGGCCCTTGACCCGTTTCCCGCCGTCGTAGCCCTGGCTGTCGGCCGGGGCGTTCGGCGAGGCCTTCACCGACTGGGCGTCGATGACCGCGGCGCTCGGCAGGATCCGACGGCCCTTCTTCGCCCGCAACTGGTCACGGAGCGTGTCGTGGATCTGCTCGGTGGTGCCGTCACGCTCCCACTCC
>NZ_JBHWGD010000013.1:140492-160901 GCF_042733235.1 Kitasatospora sp. NPDC059722 | reverse complement strand
GCCTGCGGGGGGGCGCGGGGGGTCCGGCCCCGACCGCGGCGGGGGGGCGCACACCGGCGGGGGCCCCCCCGCGGCCCCCCCCCCCCCCCCCGGCTCCGTCATCCGGCCGGCTGCCGGGGATCAGACCATCCGCTGGTCGTACTTCGCCATGTGCTCCTGCAGCTCCTCAAGGCTGGGGTTGCGGCCGTTGGCCGTGAGGCGCTCCAGGCCGCGGAAGTAGTCCTCCCGGCTGAAGATCGGGTAGAACATGATCAGCAGGGTGGCGTCCTCCTTGCCCCGGTTGGTGAAGCCGTGCGGCGCACCCTTGGGGACGTAGGCGAAGGCACCGGGCTCGCCGACGACCTTCTCGTCGCCGATGGTGAACTCGATCTCACCCTTGACGACGTAGAACATCTCGGTGGACTGGTCGTGGATGTGCGGCGCGGCGCCGTTGGCCTCCGGGGCCATGTGGTGCTCGAAGAAGCCGAACTCCCCGTTGGACTGCTCGGTGGTCAGCTTGAAGTAGGTCTTCTTGCGGCCGTCGCGGATGCTCGCGAACTCGCCGCCACCGGCCGGAACATACAGGGGGATGGACATGTCTCTCCTCAGTGTGTTTCACAAGGGCCGGCCCGTCGGAAGGGCCGGGTCTTTCGGTGGTCGGTTGCTTCGGTGGTCAGGTGCCGCGGCGGTCGGTGGCCGCGGTGGTCAGGTGCCGTGGTGGTCGGTCGCCGCGGGGCTAGCCGGCCTCGGCCAGGGCGGCCTCTTCTTCCTTCGGGGCCCGGGCGTCCGCCTGGGCCTGCGCCCACCGGCCGATCGCCGGCGCGGCGAGGCCGCAGGCGGCGAACAGGGCGGCGAGCACGACCCACCCGACGGCCCCGGTCGTGACGACCAGGCTGACCAGGACCGGTGCGGCGATCTGCTGAACGGCCAGGCCGAGCCAGAAGACCGAGAGGTAGACGCCCTCCTGACCGGGCACCGCCAGCAGGTAGGAGGCGCCCCAGCCGCCGGCGGACTGCCACAGCTCGCCGCCGGTCAGGGCGACCATGGCCAGGAGCAGCACGCCGATCGCCAGGATGGCCGGGAGCTCGGGCGCCGCGGTCAGCAGCAGGCAGCAGATGGCGAGTGAGAACCCGGCACGGACCAGGGCCTTGGCCGCGCCGCCGATGGTGTCGGTCCCGCGGCTGGCCCGCACCTGGAGGGCGACCGCGAGGACGGTGTTGACCGCCACCAGCGGGGAGATCAGCGCGGACGACACGCCGGTGTGGCCGGTGATCCACATCGGGATGCCGATGCTCAGCAGGGTCATGTGCATCGTCAGCACCGCGTTGATCCCGGTGAACGACAGGAACGACCCGTCCCGCAGCACGCTCATCGAGAACCGCCGCCGCAGGCTCGACGCCGGCGCGTTCAGCACCGGGAGCCGGGAGGCCAGCAGGGCGAGCACCGCGAGCGTCGTGGCGTTCAGCAGCAGGATCCCAGTATACCCCGCCCGGGTATCGATCAACAGTCCGATCCCACCCGCGAGGGCGCCGACGGTGAAGCCGACGTTGCGGATCGACCGCAGGATCGCGATCATCTTGATCCGCTCGTCGCTCGACACCACCTGCCCCACCAGGGCCTGCTCCATCGGCGCGGCGGCCTTGTCCACCAGCCCCAGGACGCAGACCACGGCCAGGAATTCCCAGAGGTTCTGCACGAACGGGTACACCACGAAGCAGGCGCTGCGCCACAGGCTGACCCCGACCAGCACCTTCTTGGGGCCGATCCGGTCGGCGAGGATGCCGATCGGGATCGCCGTGCCGAGGGCGATGGTCGCGGACAGGGTCAGGCCGAGGCCGAGGTCGCCCTCGGACAGGCCCACCGACCTGGTGATGAAGGGCACCGACACGGACAGGAAGGCGCCCGTGCCGACCGCGTTGATCGTCGCCATGACGGCAAGGCGCCAGCCGACCGAGCCGCCCGGCATGGACCCGCGCAGGCCGCGGATGCGCTGCCACAGAACAGACATGTCGTTCCTCAGTCGGTTGCGATGCGAATGGCGGCGTCCGCGTCCAGCACGCGCCGGAGCGTGCCGTCCGCGTCCGGCCCGGTCACGATGACGTGCCCGGCGCGGTCCCAGGACGACGCCCACGGGCGGACCTCCTGGCCGACCACGACGTCCACCTCGGCGTCGTGCACGCCGGGCAGCGCCCTGGCCGTCTCCAGACCGGAGATCTCCGTGACGGTGCCCGGCTCGGCCGCCAGGAACCTGATCGCCGACGTCCGCCGGGACGTGTCGGGTAGGCTGACCGGCCGGCCGGCGAGCAGGTCGATCAGGGTCAGCCGGATCTTCGTGTCGTAGGCCAGGTCGACCAGGTCGATCAGGTAGTCGCCCGGGCAGCGGCCCGCGCACTCGACCAGCGTCGGGCCGTCCTCGGTGAGGATCCACTCGGCGTGCAGGATCCCGGTCCGGAATCCGGTGGACGCGACGAGCTGACGGATCGCCGTGGCGAACGCGGCCTGCGTGTCGTCGTCGAGCGGGGCGGGCAGCAGGTGGCCGAGCTCGACCGGGTGCGGCCCCTCGATCACCGACTTGGCGGTGACGTTCTCGAAGATGACCTCGCCGTCGCGCACCAGCGCCTCGATGCTGAACTCCGGCCCCTCCAGGCGCTCTTCGGCGAGGAAGCGCCAGCGCAGCTCGCGGTCGGGCACCTGCTCGTACTCCGAGGCGGACGAGGTCCGCTCCCAGGCCACCGCCGCACTGGCGGCGTCCACCGAGTCCAGCAGCTGCACGCCGACGCTCGCCTGCCGGTTCGCCGGCTTGACGACCACCGGGCCGTCCCCGGCGAAGTCGAGGATGTCCTCGGGCCCGAACACCTCCCGCCAGCGCGGGTTGCGCACGCCGCCGACGCCGGACACCTCGCGCAGCCGGGCCTTGTCGCGCAGCGCCTGCGCGGCCTCCTCGGTGGCGCCGGGCAGCCCGAGCTTCTCGGCCAGGGCGGCCGTCGCCGGGACGGCGTACTCCAGGCCGGGCACGACGGCGGCGACCGGACGCTCGGCGGCCAGCTCGACCGCCAGGTCCAGGGCCTCGGTCGACTGCTGGTAGCCGGCCGCGACGATGCGGTCCAGGCAGTCGAAGCGCGAGGCCGCGTCCTGCAGCTCCCGCTTGCGGATGATGTCGGGTTCCTCGATCACCACGACGGACCCGCTCGGGACCTTCCCGTCGATGGCGCGCAGGTACGCCGCGTTGTAGCCGACGAACACCACCTGTGCGTTCGGGTCGGGGGCGGTCATGCCAACCTCCTGGTTGCTGGAGCGGTTGCTGGAGCGGTTGCTGGAGCGGTTGCTGGGTGGGTTGCCGGGATGGTCGGCGGCTCGGCTGCCGGGGCGGAGCACCGACCGGGCACTGCGCGGCGATCCGTGCCGGGGCCGCGGCTCACGCGGGGGCCCCGACCGCGCCGGTGTGGCCGGCCGCGCGCGACGGCACGCCGTCCACGACGACCTCGACGGTGGCGAGCACCTCGGCGAGCCGGGCCCGCGCCTCCTCGGGGGAGGCGCCGGACACCACCACGTGCCCGTGCCGGCTCTTGGAGTCGCGGACCTCGGGGGCGGTGTCCCCGGGCCGCAGGCGGACGTTCAGCTCGTCGACGAAACCGAGCCGCTTCGCCTCCTCCACGCCGCGGAGCTCGTCGACCCGGCCGGACGGGAAGGTGAAGAAGTGGACCAGGGCCGTCGCGGTCGGGGCGGGCACCTCGGTCGGCGTGCCCGCCATGCTCGCGAAGACCGCCCGCTCGACGTCCAGGCCGGTGGCCAGCTGGACGAGCCGCGGGATGCGGTCGCCGCCCAGGCGGGCCTGCGACTCCACGATGCGCGGGCCGCGCGCGGTCAGGATGACCTCGGTGTGCGCCGGGCCGAACCGGTAGCCGCAGGCCGTGAGGAAGTCCGTGGTCAGCCGCTCGATCGCCGCGCGGTCGCCGTCGGACAGCGGCGCCGGATGGACGTGCCCGGCCTCCACGAACAGCGGCGGCGGGCCGAGCAGCTTCTCGGTGATGCCGACCACCTGGTGGCGGCCGTCCTCACTCAGCGTCTCGACGCTGAACTCGGGGCCGCGCAGGTACTCCTCGACCAGGAACGGGCCGTCGTAGCCGTACTCGTCGACCAGCGCGGTCCACGCCGCCAGGTCCTCCGGGCCCTGCCACAGGAACACGCCGCGGCTGCCGGCGAGCGCGGAGGGCTTGACCACCACCGGGTGGCCGATCCGCTCGACCGCGCCCGGTACCTCCCGGCGGGTCGGGGCGGCCTCGAAGGCCACGGGGGAGAGGCCGCGCCCGGCCAGCAGGTCGCGCATCGCGTGCTTGTCGGCCAGGTAGCGCACCGCCGACGCCGGGTTGAGCTCCGCCCCCAGCTCCTCGGCCACCTCGTACGCGGTGACCATCGTCTCCTCGCGGCCGATGTGGTACACCACCGAGGCGCCCTGCTCCTTCGCCACCTCGCGGATGGTGCGGCCGAGTTGCTCGTGGTCCTCGAAGTCGGCGAGGACGAAGAAGTCCGCGAGCCCGCGCACGTCGTCCAGGTACCCGGGGGACTCCAGGCGGGCGTCCCAGATCGCACCGACCCAGTAGCCCTCGGCCTGCGCCTTCTGGACGAACTGGCGGTACGGCATCACCATCAGCAGGCGCGGCCTGCCGTCGGTCCCGCTGCTCAACGGGCACCGTCCCCGGCAGCGGTGGCAGCGGTGGCAGCGGTGGCAGCGGTGGCGGCGGGCGCGGCGGGCGTCGACGCGGCCTCGCGGTTGAGCAGGCTCAGGTAGCGCTCGCCGGTGTCGGGCAGCAGGGTGACGATCCGCTTGCCCCGGAACTCCGGACGGCTCGCGACGACGCTGCTCGCGTGCACGACCGCACCGGCCGAGACACCGACCATGAGACCGGCCCGCAGGGCGAGTTCACGGGTGGTGCGCAGCGCGTCCGCGTCCGCGACCGGGATCACCTCGTCGATGAGCTCGCGGTCCGTCGTCGGCGCGATGAACCCGCCGTTGAAGCCGGGGATGCAGTGCGTGCCCGGCTCGCCGCCCGACAGCAGCGGCGAACCCGCCGGCTCCACCGCCACGATCCGCACCGCGGGGTTCTTCTCCCGCAGGTACTTGCCGGTCCCGCTCAGCGTGCCGCCGGTGCCTACGCCGCACACGAACACGTCGACCCGGCCCTCGGTGTCGGCCCAGATCTCCGGACCGGTCGACTCGTAGTGCGCCCGGACGTTGTCCGCGTTGTCGTGCTGGCAGCAGAACCACGAGCCCGGCGTCTGCTCGTGCAGCTCCTGGGCCTTGTCCACCGCCGCCTGGTAGCCGCCGGTGTGCGGGGTGCGCACCACCTCGGCGCCCAGCGACCGCAGCATCGTCACCCGCTCCTGGGTGGCGTTGTCCGGCAGCACGATGACGCAGCGGTAGCCGCGGGCCGCCGCCAGCGCCGCCAGCGAGATGCCGGTGTTGCCCGACGTCGCCTCGATCACGGTGCCGTCGCCCGGGGTCAGCTCCCCGCGCTCCTCGGCGGCCTTGAGCATCGACAGCGCGGCGCGGTCCTTGCTGCTGGACCACGGGTTGAACAGCTCCAGCTTCGCGAGCACCGCCGCCCCGGCCGGGGCGCCGTCCACGATCCGGTCCAGCGGCAGCTCCAGCAGCGGCGTGCCGCCGATCAGGTCCACCAGCGACCGCGCGACCGGGCGCGCCGCGACCGGCTCGGTGCGGATGATGATCTCGCGGGCGGCGGCCTCGGCGGTGCGCGCCGCGAGCTGCGCGCTCTCGGCGATCACCAGGACGTGACCGGCGCGGTCGCCGTTGCGGCGCACCTCGTGCAGGACGTCGCCGGGCTTCGGCTTGACGACGACCTCCTCCACGCCGGGCTGCGCGGCGGCACGGTCCTGGCCGCCGACGGACACGACCCGGCCGGCCGGGGCGGTCAGGTAGCGGATCGCGGCGCCGCCGACCGGCTTCGCCGGCACGACCTCGGCCGGCAGCGGCTCGCCCAGGTACTGGCGCGACACCAGCTCCAGCGAACGGATGCCGAGGGCGCGGTCGACCAGGTAGGTGATCTTCCCGCCGGCGGGCCGCGGGTTGATCTCCACGAGCTTCGGCCCGGACGGGGTCACCTTGATCTCGACGTGCGCCATGCCGAGGTCGAAGCCGACCGCGCGCAGGGACTCCACCGCGAGGTCGCCGATCGCGGCGACCGTCGCCTCCGGCAGGCTCGACGGGAAGCTGTGGCCCAGCTCGACGAAGTAGCCCTGGCCGGTCACGGACTTGTCGGTCACGCCGAGCACCACGAAGCGGTCGCCCTCGGCCAGCACCTCGACGCTGACCTCGGGGCCGGTGATGAACTCCTCGACCATCAGCTCGTGGTAGCGGCTCTGACCGCGGGTGTTCTCGACCCGTGACCGGATCAGCGCCACGTGCTCGGCCGCCTGCTCCGCCGTCTCCACCAGCCTCACGTCGGCGCTGCTGGTCTCGTCGGCCGGCTTCACCACGCACGGCAGGCCGATCTCGGCGGCGGCCGCGGCGGCCTCCTCCGGGGTCCGCACGGTGCGGAACGCGGGCATCGCCACGCCGAGTTCGGCACAGCGGCGGCGCATCAGCGCCTTGTTGCGGGCCGTCGCGACGCCGTCCACGCTCACCGTCGGCAGCCCGAGCAGGATCGCGACCTCGGCGGCCACGACCACGTCGTACTCGGCCAGCGTCAGGAACGCGTTGAACGGGTACTGCGCCGAGGCCGCGCGCACGTGGGGCATCAGCTCGTCGAGGACGTTCGTCTCGCAGTGCACGATCTCGTCGACGTACTTGTCGAAGTAGGCCGGGCCGCCCGGTACTTCGAGGTACCGGTCCAGGTCGCGGGTGAAGAAGGTCACGCGGCAGTCGAGTTCCTTGAGGATCTGCAGACCCTCGAAGCCGGAACCGGAGAGGTTGCTCTCCAGGACACCTACATGGATCACGTATGCCTCCGTTGGCATGCCGACCTGCGGTCCGGGGACCGGCGGTCGGGCTGACTTGCGGTCGGGCTGACTTGCGATGAATGGGGGGAGGGGAGGGGGAGGGCCGGGCGGCCGATGGGGAGCGGGCCGGGCGCTCGGGCGGGCTACCAGTACCCGGACGTCGCCAGGGTGCGCAGCAGCTGGGAGGTCTCCTCGGTGGGCGGCCGCTGCGAGACCTTCGCCGCCGGGGCCATCACCCGCGCACCGGCCGGCACGTCGGCCAGCACGAGGGCGCCGGCACCGATCAGCGCGTCGTCCCCGACTGTGACCGGGCCGAGCACGATCGCGTTCGTGCCGATCACCACCCGGTCGCCGACCACCGGGTGGCGGCGGGCACCGGGCTTGCGCCAGGAGTCCCGCCAGAACCCGACCGCGCCGAGCGTCACCTGGTGGAAGATCGTCACGTCGTCGCCGATCACGGCGGTCTCACCGATCACGACCGCCGCACCGTGGTCGATGAACACCCGCCGGCCCAGCCGGGCCCCCGGGTGGATCTCGATGCCGCCGGTCACGGCGCGCGCCACGTACGCCAGCACGCGTGCCGTCTGCCGGTGCCCCCCGGTGTGGAGGACGTGCGCCGCCCGGTGGGCCCACAGCGCCGGCAGGGCCGGGTGCAGGAGCGCTTCCTTCCGGGTGCGGATCGAAGGGTCCCGCTCGACGATCACGGCGAGGTCCTCCTTCGCCCTGGCGATCGTCCTACGCATGCCGTCCTCCGTCTGTCATGGCCTGCTCCCCGCTGCTCCGTCGGATGTGGTGGCCCGGCCCGGTGTCCGGTGTGACCGGTGTGGTGACCGGGCCCGGCGTCCGGCGCGGTGTCCGGTGTGGTGGCCGGGTCCGGCGTCCGGCGCGGTGTCCGGTGTGGTGGCCGGGCCCGGCGTCCGGCGCGGTGTCCGGTGTGGTGTCCGGGCCCGGCGTCCGGTGTGGTCGACGGGCTCAGTAGTTCGGGACCTTGACCAGCGTTCCGGTGCCCTCGACGATCTCCGGCAGGTAGACCCGCTCGTTCCAGGCCTCCTGCTCGACCGGCTCCAGGGCGATCGACACGGCGCCCTCGTCGACCGAGAACGCGGTCTTCACGGCGCTGGTGATCGCCTCGACCAGGTCGGAGATCTGCTGCGGGTCGAGATCGTTCGGGAAGTGCTTGATGTTGACGTGGGGCACGCCGGTGACCTTCCTCATGAGCCGTGCGGACTTGATCGCGGAGGTGAGTTCGTCGATTCCGCCGGAGCGGATCAGGCCGTAGTGGTCGGCCTTCAGCTGGGTGATCGTGGGGGCCTGCGCGGTCAGCGCGTAGCCCGAGTCGATGAACGAGGGCTGGTCCGCGTCCGCCCGGAACACCGTGACCGGTGCCGAGACGGTGCGCTCGGCCAGCTCCTCGGGGGCGTACTCGAACAGGAAGGTCCGCCACACCACGTCGGTGATCCGGCGCACCAGGTCGCGCTCCAGGTGCTCGAAGCGGCCGCAGACGAAGTCGACGAAGCTCGCCCCGTCGCGCGTCGCCGCGATGCACTCCTCCACCGCCGACTGCTCCAGGTTCCCGGAGAAGACGGAGTAGAGGATCGCGACGAACGTCGGGTCGGTGAAGCTGGCCGCCGCGTCGGCGGGCGCCTCCAGGTGCGCCTCCACCGGGGGCTTGCCCGGCGCCAGGAGGATCACCTCGTCGACCTGCTCGCCGGCGCGCTCCAGCTGGTAGGCCACCTCGAAGGCGACCCGGGCACCGAAGGAGTAGCCCCACAGCGTGTACGGGCCCTGCGGCTGGACCTCGCGGATCAGCTCGATGTCCCGGGCGACCATCTCGTCGAACGTCGGGTAGGCGGTCTCGCCGGCGTTGATGCCGTGGGCCTGCACGCCGAGGAACGGCGACGTCAGGCCGAGCCGGCTCGCCAGCAGGCGCAGGCTCATCGGGTAGCCGCCGAGCCCGGGCCAGCAGAACACCGGCCGGCGGCCCTCCTCCCCGGCACGCAGCCGCACCAGGCGCGACGACGCCGTCGACGGCTCGCGGTCCACCCGCCGGGCCAGCTCGGCGATGGTCGGCGCCTCGAACAGCACCTGCAGCGGCAGCCCCGCGCCGAGCTCCTTGTTGATCCGGCTGATCAGGTTGACCGCGGTCAGCGAGTGCCCGCCGGAGCCGAAGAAGTCGTCGCGGATCGAGACCCGCTCGTGCTTCAGCACCGTCCGCCACAGCGCCGCGATCGCCTCCTCGGTGGGCGTGCGCGGCAGCACCACCGGCGTATCGGTGTCGTCCACCGCCGCCTTGTCCAGCTCGCGCAGCGCCTGGTGGTCGACCTTGCCGTTCGGGGTGAGCGGGAAGGCGTTCAGCACGGTGACCCGGTTCGGCACCATGTACGGCGGCATCGCGTCGGCGAGGTTGTCCTTGACGATCTCGGCCGGCCCGCGCATGTGGACCGAGTCCTCCTTCATGCCCTCGCCGAGCCGCTGCTCCTCGCTGATGCGGCCGCCGACGGCGAAGTAGGAGGCGGTCTCCGCGCCGAGCCCGACGATCTCCGCGATGCGGCGGGCGGCCGACAGCGGGTTGCCGGTCTCCGAGCTGTAGCCGGAGGACATGAGGCCGAGGCCGACGTCGTTCATCTGCAGGCGCTGCAGCTCGCGGCCGAGGTCCGTGTAGCGCTGCCAGGGCTCGTCCGCGCGGCCGAGGATGCTGACCCCGAAGGCGGCGCGCTGGTACACCTCCTGGTTGATCGCGATGACGTGCTGCTTGCGCACCAGCTCGTCGGACACCTTGACCAGCTCGCCGTCCGCGTAGCGGTACTGGCCCGCGGGCAGGTCGGCGATCCGGCCGGGGTGGGCCTGCACGTAGAGCTCGACCGGGTCGGCGACGGCCGGGGCCGCGGCGCTCTCCACCTCGTAGGTGGCCAGGTAGTAGTCCTCGCCGGGGCAGCCCAGGAGGTCCTTGACGGCGGGCTCGCCGGCCCGGGCGGTGATCCGCAGGCCGTAGCCGGGCAGCACGTGGTCGAACAGGCCGACCATGTGACCGGCCTCGAACTGCAGGACCTCCTGGACGTTGTTGAGGTAGACCGCCTCGATGGCCGACCGGCTCCCGACGAAGTGGGCCTTCAGCCGCGGCTGCCCGGCGGGGGCCGGGGCGATGAGCACGAGGCTGTGGTCGACCGGGTGGAAGTAGTAGTAGCCCGGTTCGAGGCCCGCGACGCCCGACAGCTCCAGGTAGAGCTGGGTGGCGTACAGCGAACCCGGGGAGGCGTAGCCGTACTTGGGCAGCAGCCGCTCGGCGCTGGTGAACCGGCCGAAGTTGCGCAGCAGCGCGCCGAGTTCGGCCGGCGTGAGGGTGTCCGGTGTGCGGGGCGCGGACGCCGTCGCGCCGACCGGGCGGGCGAGCAGGTCCAGGACGTCGTCCCTGGTGACCTCGCCGCCCTCGTAGAAGCGGTACGTCTTGCGGGCGAACGCGGTGCGCCGCTGCTCGGGCGTCTCCTGGCGGCCCTCCAGCGCCACGGCCGGCAGGCCGGGCACCTCGCGCACGCCGAGGCCGGCGAGCTGCGCCTTGAGCTGCACCTTGCTCTTCTTCGACTGGTGGTGGGCGCCGTGGTTGCCCTGGTCCATCAGCGAGGCCTGGTTGGGGTCGAGTTCGATGAACGCGATGAGGTTGGCGCCGGTGCGCTGGTCGTTGCGGACCAGGACGGCGGCCCGCTTCACCCAGTCGTGGGACTCGATGGACACCTTGATCTCGTCCAGCTCGACCCGGAACCCGCGCAGCTTGACCTGGCTGTCGGTGCGGCCGAGGAACTGCACGGTGCCGTCGTCGTTCCAGCGGGTGAGGTCGCCGGTGCGGTACAGGCGGTCGTGGGCGGGGTCGTCGGAGAACGGGTTCGGGAGGAACCGTTCGGCCGTCAGGTCGTCGCGGTTCAGGTAGCCGCGGGCCACCTGGACGCCGGAGATGTACAGCTCGCCCGACTCGCCGGGCGCCACCGGCTTCCGGTCGTGGTCGAGGATGTGGAAGTCGAGGCCCCGCACCGGGTGCCCGATCGAGATGTGGTCCGGACCCTGGCGTACCGCGTCCCGGTCGACCTTGAGCGCCGAGGAGTTGATGGTGCACTCGCTCGGGCCGTACAGGTTGATCAGGTCACAGTCCGCCAGCGCGTCGAAGACCTCGACCGCGAGGCTCTTGGTGAGCGCCTCGCCGCCGCTGAAGATCTGCGTCAGGGACGTGCAGTCCGGCAACCGGCCACTGTCCACCAGGGCCTGAATGAGCGTCGGGACACCCTGAATGGTCGTCACCTCGTGGGCGGTGATCAGGTCGAGCAGGCCGTTGGGGTCCGCGTAGACCCCGCGCTCGCTCATCACCACGCTCGCGCCGCAGGCGGGCGCGAGGATCTCCCACTGGGCCGCGTCGAAGCTCAGCGGCGTCTTCTGCAGCACCGTCCGGGTCCGGTCGAGGCCCTGCTCGTCGGCCATCCAGCGCATCTGGGCGACGATGCTGTGCTGCTCGACGCCGATGCCCTTCGGGTTGCCCGTGCTCCCGGAGGTGTAGATGACGTACGCGAGGTCGTCGCCCCGGGTGGGGCGGCGGGCTTCTGCGGCGGGGATGGCCGTGTCCGTGCCGGTCTCGTCCGTGCCGGTCTTGTCCGTGCCGGTCTTGTCCGGGCTGCCGAAAGCGCCGGCGGCCGCCTCGGCGAGGGTGATGATCCTCGTTTCCGGCGGTGCCATCGCGGCCAGTCTGGATGTCAGCGCCGCGTCGGCCAGGATGACCTTCGTGCGCGAGTCCACCACCATGTACCGAACGCGTTCGTCCGGATACTCGGGTGACAACGGCAGATATGCGGCGCCGGCGTGCAGCACGCCCCACACACTGGCCATCAGATCGACCGACGGTTCCATGTAGATGCCGACCGGCTCGTCCGGCCGTACGCCGAGTTGCCGCAGGTGGTCGGCGATGTGCTCGCTATGGTCGCTGAGCTGCTGGAAGGTCAGTCGCTCGGTGCCGCAGGAAACGGCGGTCCGGTCGGGCTGGACGAGCGCGGCCGCGCGCAGCATGTTCGAAAGAGTCAATTCCTCGGACCCCGTGAATATCGCCATCATTCCTCGAATTCGTCATTCTTCGAGCACATAGCCGACAAGGGTGCATGCCAAATAAGGCCGACGTCATAAAATGCGGGCGCGGCCGACCGCCTGTTGTCGCGACGCACGGACCCGGCGAAGAGGGCATGCGAAAGCGCGCCAACAGGATGCCAAAAAAAGAATTACGTGGGCATGACACTAGCTCGAACAGTCGCGGTCTCTAAGGCAGTTCCCGTGACCGCGCGGCGTCCAGCTGCTGCTCAGGCTGAAACGGATCGCGTACAACAGAGGTTCGGACGCTCCCCCGCGCCCACTTCAAGACACAACACTACGCCTCCCCCTCGACAGTTGATGGCCGGCAAGTGAATAGTCGGATCCGTGGTGGTTGCATCCGCTATCCGGGCCGGTCAAACGTCCCCCGTCGGCCGTGACTATAAAACCGGAAGACTCGTGTTGTAAATCCCCGGAGACGCTCCGTGGTCGGCCTTGGCGGATCGCCCGTGTGCAGCTCAAGCCCGGCGAGCTGCGCGGATGCCGCGCCCGGGACGCCCCTGCGGTGGGTGTCTGCAGTGTGACCGTCCGGAGCCGTTTGCCATGGTCATGGGGGATGGCCGTCGGCCGCCGGGGATGGTCAGGGGCCCCTCCGGGGTGGTCGCGACGCGCCTTCCGCGCTGCGGAATCCTCTTACGCGCAGTCGTGATTCGATGACTTTCCGTCAGGATTTTACCGGCTCAAAAGCCCATGTGTGATCGTCACCACATTCGTTGAATGGTGGCCGATCCATCCGAGTGGCCCCGCATTGCCTTGGCGGTTTCTTGATGGCCGTGATGATTGCGCCATGCTGATTGCCGTGGAGGCAAGTGCCGGCGGGGTGTCGGCGGGCTATCCGGTGGGCCGGATTGACTGCCGGTCAGATGTTGAGCATGTACATGCTTGATCCTGCCCTGGAGGGGAGGGATTCACCCAATGTTGGTCTGGCGCAACAGTTTTGAAACGCAGTCGGGTGGAGGGTGCTGGGGTGGCGGCGATGGCGGGGGCGATGGCGGGGGCGGGGGTGATGGCGATGCCGGGGGCGATGGCGGGGGCGGGGGCGATGCCGGGGGTGATGGCGGTGATGGTGGCGGCGATGGCGCGGGAGGGGGCGGTGCTGGGGTGGCGGGTGGTGCCGCGGTGGCGGGTGGCTCCGGGGAGGGTGCGGCCCTCTGCTCGCTGGCCTGCCCTGCCGCCGCTCGCGAACGGGGAGTGTTCGCCGTGGCGCGCGGGAGTGGGCGAGAGGTCGCGAGGCTCCGGGGCGGTGGCGGTGGCGGTGGCGGTGGCGGCTGCGGGGGCGGTGGCCGTGAGGGCTACTGGGTGAAGGGGGTGGGTGTCGGCGCGTGTCGGCTCGAACGCCGGAGGTCGCTGAGACCCGATCACCGCCATCCCTCCTCGCCCTTGTGGCACTGTCGCTATTGCAAGTTACTCGCAATAGCGAGTTGGGTGCAATCGTTGACCCCTCGATGGAGGGTGTCGATGCGGGGTGTGCTCGCTCCTGCCGTGCTCGGTGTGCGCGACGGTGCTGTGGTGCCGCGGTGCTGTGGTGCCGTAATGGTGTGCGGCGGTGCCGTGCGGGACGGAGTGCGATGGACGTGGGACGCGCTGGCGCGAGGTGGCGGCCCGCCGGGTGCGGCGGCGCTTGGCGCGGATGCGGCCCGTGTCGGCGGCGAGCGCGTCGAGGTGTCTGGCGATGTGCGGCGGTCGGAGATGTGGGGCGCGGCGCTGCGACGGTGCGGTGCCGTGGTGTGCGGTGGTGCGTGAACGTGAACGCGGCCCGTACGAGGTCGACGGGCGGCGGGTGCAGCGGCGGTGCGGCGTGCGGCGTGCGGTGGCGCGGCGTACAGCGTGCGGTGCGGCCTTCAGTGGCGCTCGGCGCGGGTGTGGTCCGCGTGGGGCCGGCGTACGACGGCCGGTGCGGTGGTCCGGGTCGGCTCGTGCGTACGTTTTCGCCTGCGGGATGGCAGGGCGCGGCGGCGCTTGGCGCGGTGAGCGCGGGAAGGGCCGCGGGCGGTACGGGTCGAACGGTGTGGAACCGGCGCCTCCGCCGACGGCGCAGGTTAGGCGCACTCTCGGCGGACGGGGCCGCGACCGCTCGCCGGTGAGGCGATGGGGCCGGGCCGTTGGCTCAGGTTAGGGACCGGTGGTCCGGTCGTCAACGGGGTTGGCGGAAACGCGGCAGAAAAATATGACGTGGCATCAACTTGCCTCAGGGGTTGCGCGACTGGCGGCCGAGCGCTGCTCGACGTAGGCGAGCCGGTCGGCGAACACCCGGGCCGCGTCCGGGGTGAGCGTCCGCAGGGCGACGAGCGCGGCGAACACGACGTCGCAGAGCTCGTGCTGGACGTCCTCCCAGCCGTGGGTGACCCCCTTGCGCGGGTTCTGGCCGGTGGCGCCGATCACCGCGGCCCCGACCTCGCCGACCTCCTCGGAGACCTTGAGGATCCGCAGCAGGCGCTCCTCCTGGGGCGACTGCGTGCCGTTCGCGTCGAGCCAGGCGACCAGGTGGTCGACGCTCTCCCAGATCCTGCTGTCCATGCGGCGCTGCTCCCGTCGCTCCCGTGCGGTGTCGTTGGTGCTGCCACCGTACGGGAGCGGCGGAGCGCCACCCGGGCTGCGGGCCGTCAGCGGTCGCTGATCTTCACGTGGCGGATGTCCACCGGCAGGGTGGGGTAGCCGTCGCCGGGCCCGTTCTGGTCGTCCTCGCCGCCCGCGGCGATCTTCTGCAGGACGTCCAGGCCCGCGGTGACCCGGCCGAACGGGGTGTAGGCGGGGGAGAGCTTGGTGTCCTTCCAGACGAAGAAGAACTGGCTGCCGTTGGTGTTCGGCCCGGCGTTGGCCATGGCCACGGTGCCGGCCGGGTAGGTGGCGCCGGTCAGGTTCTCGTCGGGGAAGGAGTAGCCGGGGCCGCCGCTGCCCGTTCCGGTCGGGTCGCCGCACTGGAGGACGTAGATCCGCTGGGTGGTGAGACGGTGGCAATGGGTGCCGTCGAAGTAGTCGTTCTCGGCCAGGAACCGGAACGAGAACGTGGTGCAGGGGGCCTTGTCGGTCAGCGCCTCGAAGGTGATCCGGCCCTGGTTGGTCCGCAGGGTCGCACTGTAGGGCTCGGCGGCCTCCTCGGGGTCGAAGGCCGGGATGCCCTTGAAGTTGTCGGCCGGAACGGCCGGGGTGTAGGTGCAGGCGGCGCTCGGGGCCGGCGAGGGGGTGTCCGCCACGGCGGTGCCGGTGCTCGCGACGAGCGGGAGGACGGTGGCGGCGGCGACCAGCGCCCACTGCTTGCGCTTCACGTGACGGGCCTTCCGGGGGGTGGTGGACGGCAGGATTGTCATGGAGGCATCATCCACGGGCCGGTGGGGTTCCGGTAGGGGGCGGTGTGGCTCCGGTTTCGGTGGCGGCTGCTGCGCCGACACGGTGCTGGTGCGGCGTCAATTTTCATTCGGGGTTTGATGGTTGGTCGCTGGCGGATCGACGGTCGGGGGCGCGGCGGTGTGGGGCGCGGTGCTGTGGGGCGCGGTGGCATGGGGCGTCGCGGTTAGGGTTGCGGTGGCGCGGGGCGTTGCGGTTCGGCTCGCGGGGGCGGGGGCGGGGGCGGGGGCGAACAAGCCGGCGCGGGCCGCCAGGGCGGCGGCGTCCGCGGCCCGCTCGGCGGTGAGGGCATCGAGCGGCTCGCCGGTGACGAACAGGCGGTAGTAGAGCGGGGCGGTCGCGGCCCGGACCACCTCGGCACCGTCCGTGCCGGCGGGCAACTCGCCCCTGGTGACGGCTCGTTCGGCCACCTCGGCGGCCTGTTCGTGGCGGGCCGCGAAGAAGGCGCGGAGGGCGGCTGCCCCGGTGTCGGAGCGCTGGGCGGCCGCGATCAGCGCCGTGGGGGTCTGGCCGAGCTCGGGGTCGGTGAAGACGGCGAACACCTCATGGGTGATCCGGCGGAGGTCCTCGCCGAGGTCCCCGGTGTCCGGCAGAGGCCAGGGCTGGTCGGCGGAGGCGGTCAGGGCGTCCGCGACCAGTCCGTCCACTCCGCTCCAGCGCCGGTAGAGGGTCGCCTTGTGGACGCCGGAGCGGGCTGCGACCGCCTCGACGGTGAGGCCGTCGTACCCCTTCTCGGTGACCTCGGCCAGCGTGGCCGCGACCACGTCGGCCCGCACCCGGGCGCTCCGGCCGCCGGGGCGGGCGGCCGGCGTGCGCAGGGTCGCAGTGTCCGGGGCCGGGGTTGAGGTTGGGGTCTCGGGAATCTCGCTCAAAGTCGACTCCAGTCGCGTTAATGCTTGCCGGGCCGGTGTGGCCGTGCCATGCTCATCGTAATGCGACGGGAGTCGCATTACGAGAGGAGCTCACATGCCCGCCGTGACCACCCCCGACCCGACCGCCCTCCACCCCCTCCCCGGCCACGACCGCGTCGTCCTGCTGCGCCCCCTCGTCAAGGACCCCAGGATCGAGGTCGGCGAGTACACCTACTTCGACGACCCCGACGGAGCCACCCGCTTCGAGGAACGCAACGTCCTCTACTCCCACGGACCCGAACGCCTGGTGATCGGCAAGTACTGCGCCCTCGCCACCGGCACCCGCTTCCTCATGGCCGGCGCCGCCCACCCGGCCATCGGCGTCTCCACCTTCCCGTTCACGATGTTCGGCGGCAGCTGGACCGAGCAGACCCTCGACATCGTCACCGCCCTCCCCAGCCGGGGTGACACCCACGTCGGCAACGACGTCTGGTTCGGCTACGGCGCCACCGTCCTGCCCGGCGTGCGCATCGGCGACGGAGCGATCATCGCCGCCGGAGCCCTCGTCACCTCCGACGTCGACCCCTACACCGTCGTCGGCGGCAACCCCGCCCGCCTGATCCGCCGCCGCTTCCCCGACGCCGACATCGAGCTCCTCCTGCGCGCGGCCTGGTGGGACTGGCCCGTCGACCTCGTCACCGCACACGTGCGCACCATCATGTCCGGCACCCCGGCCGACATCGCCGCGATCGCCGAGGACCGCGGCCTGCTCGCAGCCTGACCCGCGGCCCGGCTCCCCCTGCTCACCGGCGGCGGACTCCGCCCACCCGCCCTCAGTGGCGTCCCGGTGCTCGGCGCAGCCGCCGTCGGCTCCGCGTACGTGCCGGCGATGGTCCGCTCCCGGGCCGTCCGGAACACCGACGCGCTGGCCGTGACCTGGGGGCAACCCGCCACCGCCACCGGGGTGTTCGCAGTGGCCGCGCTGTCCGTCGGCCCCGCGCCGTGGACCGCCGCCTCGTACGGGCCGGCCCGGTGGGCCTGGCTGCTGCTTCTGTCCTTGTTCTGCACGCTGTTCTCCTTCTTCCTCCAGATGTGGGCCGCGCGGGCCACACCGCCGTCCTGGGGGAGCCTGCTGCTTGGCACCCAACTGCTCCGGGCCGCCGTCTTCGGCATCACCATTGCCGGGAACCGGATGGGCCCGCTCGCACCCTTCGGCGGAGTCCTGGCGCTCGTCGTGACCGAGTGGGGCCGGCGCACCGCCCTCGTGCCGCGCCCGGCCGCGGGGGAGAGGGAGGGAGCGCCCGACGCGGCGGCGCCGAGCCCGGAACCGGCCCGGGGCTGACCCGCTGCCCGCGTCATCGGTGCCACCGCACCGTCCGGCGGGCGTAGTCGATGGCGACCGCGCCGAGCAACGGGCCCCACGCGACCAGGGGCAGATAGGCGAGCGTCATCACGACGGCGGCGACGCCGTGCGGCGAATCCGCCTCGGCCAGGTTCCGCGCCCACCCGCCGAACAGCGCCGTCGCCCCCAGGTCGGTGAGTATCGCCGAACCGAGCAGGGCCGGCACGACGGCGGCGAGCGGCCGGATCCGGCGGCCGCCCAGCAGCGGAACCCACCTGGGCGCCACCAACCCCCAGGGCCGGACCAGGCCCAGGGTCAGGAAGGCCAGTGCCTCGGCCAGGAGGCTCAGCACCACGCAGTAGACCGTGCCCCAACCCGGCTGGTGCGCGTCGAACGCCGCGGCCGTCGCACCGCTGAAGCCGACCGGGGCGCCGAAACCGAAGGCGATCCGCCACAACCCCGAGGGGACGGTGGAGAGGACGGCGGCCTTGGCGGCGAACCGGGCCCAGCGCGGGGCGGGCGGGACGTCCGGGGCGGCGACCGGAGCCCGGTGGGCGGTGCTGCGGGCGTTGATCACGAGCTTCGACACGAGGGTGCCTCCCTTCGGCACCGACCCCCGTGGCCGGTGCGACGACTCAAGACTGGAGGCCCGCCAGGGGTCCGCAACAGCTGCCGATCGGCAGGTTCTCCCTGCTCAACCGGCCTGCGAAATATGCCGATCGGCACAGGCGCACCGCCTCGGCGGCGTCGTAATGTGACGGCAGTCGAAGAGCCGAGGAGAGGTGGTGACGATGACTCAGATCCTGTCCGGGGTCGTCCTGGTCCTGGCACTGCCGGCCTGGGCGGCGCGGGGGCGGTACGGGGCCGCGGCCGTGACCATGGCACTCGGAGCGGCGTCGCTCGTGGTCACGTTCGCCGTCTGGCTCCTCGGCCGGTGGGCGGAGGGCGATCGCTGGGCCGGGCTGGCCGGCCTGGTCGAACTGGCCGTCCTGCTCCTGGCGGTGGTCGTCGGCCTGCGCACCGAGGACGGGCCGCGCTGCGCGGTCGCGGCCTGGACGGCCTGCGGCGCCGTCGCTCTCTGGCTGACCCGTTTCGCGTTCCTCGAAGGCCCGGGGGACGTGCTCACGGTCTTCGGCTTCGGCTCGATGCTCTCGCTGCCGGCCGTCCTGATCGGGCTCTACCTGCGGGGCCTGGACGAGGGACGCGCCAACGCGGTGGTCGAGGCCAGGCGCGCCCAGCGGCTCGAACTGGCCCACGACCTCCACGACTTCGTGGCGCACGACGTCAGCGGCATGGTCGCCCAGGCCCAGGCCGGGGCGTACCTGGCCGGGATCGATCCGGCCCGGGCGGCCGAGATGTTCCAGCGAATAGAGCAGGCCGGGCAGCGGGCCCTGGCCTCGCTGGACCGGACGGTGCAGCTGCTGCGCAGCGAGGAGGGAGGCGGCCGGGCCCCGCAGCCCGGACTCCTCGAACTCGCCGAGGTGGCCGCGCGGTTCACCGCGACGGGCGGCGCCGAGGTCACGCTGGAGCTGCCGGAGGAGCCGGTGCCGCGCGAGGTGGAGGGCACCGTCCACCGGATCGTGGTCGAGTCCCTGACCAATGTCCGGCGACATGCTCCGGCCGCGCGGGCGGTCGAGGTGCGGGCCCGCCGTACCGGTGGACGGCTGGAGCTGACGGTGACCAACGACGGCCGGAACCCGGGCCAGGCCGGGCGGCCGCGCCATGGCGGCGGCAGCGGACTGCCGGGGTTGGTGGCCCGGGTCGAGGCCCTCGGCGGCTCGCTGGAAGCGGGCCCGCACGAGACGGAGACCTGGCGGGTGACGGCGGTGCTGCCGTTGGAGGAAGCCGGCACGGGGCCGGCGTGATCGTGGAGACCGACGCGGGTCGGCAACGGGGAGGTACGGGAATGGGCAGTAGCGCAGGGCCGGTCCGGATCCTGATCGCGGACGACCAGGCGGATGTCCGGAGCGCGTTCCGGATGATCCTGGACGTCCAGCCGGACATGGTGGTGGTGGCGGAGGCCGCGGACGGCGCCGCAGCGGTGGCGGAGGCACGGAGGCTGCGACCGGACGTGGTGCTCGCGGACATCCGGATGCCGAAGCTCGACGGGCTGGAGGTGACCCGGCAGCTGGCCGACGAGTGCAAGGTGATCGTGGTGACCACCTTCGACCTGGACGACTACGTGCACACGGCACTGCGGTACGGGGCGGCCGGGTTCCTGCTGAAGCGCTCGGGGCCGGTGCTGCTGATCGAGGCGGTGCGGGCCGCGATGGCCGGGGACGCGTTGATCAGCCCACAGATCACCGTCCGGCTCCTGAAGCACATGGCGCTTCCGGGCGCGGAGCCGAAGCCGGGCCCGGGCGCCGCGGCCGCTGCAGCGGCACTGACGACGGTCGGCCCGGCCGAGGAACTGACCACGAGGGAAAGGGAGATCGCGGAACTGGTGGCGGACGGCGCGACGAATGCCGAGATCGGAGCAGGACTGTTCATTTCACCGGGCACGGTGAAGAACCACCTCGCCAACATCCAGCGCAAGCTCGATGCCCGTAACCGGGTGGGCATCGCGGCGTGGGTCTGGGAACAGGCAGCCGGCATCCGGTAGCCGGGGCCGGGGCCGGGGCCAGAGGCAGAGGCAGAGGCGAGGGCGCAAGGGCGCAAGGGCGCAAGGGCGCAAGGGCGCAAGGGCGAGCGGGGCACGGGAGCGCGGGACGCGGGCCCGGGGCAGAGGGAGCGCGCGGAGGTCGGGGTGCCGCGGCCCCTGCGGCATCGGCGCGTGCGCCCCCGGCGGGCCGGGGCGAGAGTCCCGCGCGGGCCGCG
>NZ_JBHWGD010000013.1:122277-140482 GCF_042733235.1 Kitasatospora sp. NPDC059722 | reverse complement strand
GGGCCAGGCATGGCCCAGCGCGAAACGGGCGAGGGTTGGGCGGGCGGCGGGCGGCGGGCGGCGGGCGGCGGGCGGCGGGCGGCGGGCGGCGGGTGGGGTGGGGGGAGGGGGAGGGGGAGGCCCCAAGAAGGCATTCGCGCGCTTGTGAACGAAGGGTCAAGCGAGCGTTCACCCCCCGGCCACCCCTGCGAGTGAGCCGCTATAACACGTCAACATGGTGCCCGGAAATTTGCCTCTGCCGGAGCATAGTTGATATAGGAGCGAGGCTCTGACCTGCCGCTTCACAAGTAAATGCGACTGGTTGTGACCATTTGACTGCTTTGCGTTGACAAAACTGGGCATGTTCGCATTCACCCTCATTCCAGGGGTGTCGTAGATCACAAAGATCCCGGCGAACTGCGTGTCGCAGATCACAAGCCGACAGGCATAGGATGCGCTCGTTCCAGGCTTTGTGAACTGCCTCACATGAGGTGGATCTCGGGAACTGGAGCGCGGGTTCACCTCAGCGTGACCCGCCGGTTCCGATCTGCAGTCAAGGACGACTGGACGGAGGGAGCGGGGGCTATGAATGCCTACGCGCCGATCCTCGTACTCGGTGCCATCGCGGCGGCGTTCGCGGTCGGCTCCGTCGTGATGGCCTCACTCACCGGCCCCAAGCGCTACAACCGGGCCAAGTTGGAGGCGTACGAGTGCGGCATCGAGCCGACCCCGCAGCCCGTGGGCGGCGGTCGGTTCCCGATCAAGTACTACCTGACGGCGATGCTCTTCATCGTCTTCGACATCGAGATCGTCTTCCTCTACCCGTGGGCGGTGACGTTCGACGCCCTCGGGATCTTCGGACTGGTCGAGATGCTCCTGTTCATCGCCACCGTCTTCGTCGCCTACGCCTACGTGTGGCGGCGCGGCGGCCTGGAGTGGGACTGAGCGCGGGCCCGCCCACCCGTCGGCGGTCCGCCGGGCGTCCTCGCGACCCCTTGTGAACGAGCGGACAAGCTCCGTCGGACGAACGACCTCCGCCGAGCGGACGAGCCAGAACCGGCCGATGAACCACCGGACTTGAGGCATTGAGAGGGATCTGATGGGAATCGAGGAGAAGCTGCCGAGCGGCTTTCTGCTCACGACCGTGGAGGCGGCCGCGGGCTGGGTGCGCAAGGCGTCACTGTTCCCGGCCACCTTCGGCCTGGCCTGCTGCGCGATCGAGATGATGACCACCGGCGCCGGCCGCTACGACCTGGCCCGGTTCGGCATGGAGGTCTTCCGCGGCTCCCCGCGGCAGGCCGATCTGATGATCGTCGCGGGCCGGGTGAGCCAGAAGATGGCCCCGGTACTGCGCCAGGTGTACGACCAGATGCCCAACCCGAAGTGGGTCATCTCGATGGGCGTCTGCGCCTCCTCCGGCGGGATGTTCAACAACTACGCGATCGTGCAGGGCGTCGACCACATCGTCCCGGTGGACATCTACCTGCCCGGTTGTCCGCCGCGCCCGGAGATGCTGCTGGACGCGATCCTGAAGCTCCACGACAAGATCCAGCACGAGCCGCTGGGCGTGAACCGCCGCCGGGCCGAGGAGCTCGGCGAGGCGCTCGCCCTGCAGGCCACCCCCGTCAGCGAGATGGGAGGGCAGCTGCGATGAACGACCAGGTACCCGAGACACGCCGCGAGCAGCCGGTGCGCGAGATCCCGGTCGAGGTGGTCGGCCGCCGCCAGGGCATGTTCGGCGCCCAGGGCAGCGGCGACACGTCCGGCTTCGGCGGCCTCGCCGCTCCGGTGGTGCTGCCCGGTCCGAGCGAACGCCCGTACGGGGGCTGGTTCGACGAGGTCGCCGACGAGCTGGAGGGCGCCCTGGAGGAGCAGGGCCTGGACCCGGTGGACGTGATCGAGAAGACGGTCGTCGACCGCGGCGAGCTGACCTTCCACGTCGAGCGCGAGCACCTCCTGCGCACGGTCCGGGTCCTGCGCGACGACCCGGCGCTGCGCTTCGAGCTGTGCCTCGGCGTGAGCGGCGTGCACTACCCCGGCGACAAGGGCCGCGAGCTGCACGCGGTCTACCACCTGCGCTCGATCACCCACGGCCGGCTGATCCGGCTGGAGGTCACCGCGCCGGACGCCGACCCGCGCGTCCCGTCGGTGGTGAGCGTCTACCCGACGAACGACTGGCACGAGCGCGAGGCCTACGACTTCTTCGGCCTGGTCTTCGACGGCCACCCGGCGCTGACCCGGATCATGATGCCCGACGACTGGCTGGGCCACCCGCAGCGCAAGGACTACCCGCTCGGCGGCATCCCCGTCGAGTACAAGGGTGCCCAGATCCCGGCGCCCGACCAGCGGAGGTCGTACAGCTGATGAGCACTCAGCACCACGAAGAGGCCCGCGAAGAGGCCCGCGAAGAGGCCCACGGAGAAGCCCGCAAGGAAGCCCACGGAGAAACCTCCGAGGCAGCCCACGCCGGGGCCCGCGAGACCACCGAGGGCCGCGTCTTCACCGTCACCGGCGGCGACTGGGGCGAGGTCGTCGAGGCGGTCGGCCGGGCCGACGACGAACGCATCATCGTCAACATGGGCCCCCAGCACCCGTCCACGCACGGTGTGCTGCGGCTGATCCTGGAGATCGACGGCGAGACGGTGAAGGAGGCCCGCTGCGGCATCGGCTACCTCCACACCGGCATCGAGAAGAACATGGAGTTCCGCAGCTGGGTCCAGGGCACCACCTTCGTGACCCGGATGGACTACCTGACGCCGCTGTTCAACGAGACCGCCTACTGCCTCGCGGTGGAGAAGCTGCTCGGCATCACCGCGGACGTCCCGGACCGGGCGAGCGTCATCCGCGTGATGATGATGGAGCTGAACCGGATCGCCTCGCACCTGGTCTGCCTCGCCACCGGTGGCATGGAGATCGGCTCCACCACCCTGATGATCTACGGCTTCCGCGACCGCGAGCTGATCCTGGACGTCTTCGAGCTGGTCACCGGCCTGCGCATGAACCACGCGTACGTGCGCCCCGGCGGCCTCGCCCAGGACCTGCCGCCCGGCGCCGTCGACCAGATCCGCGAGGCGGTCAAGCTGCTGCGCTCCCGGATGCACGAGTACGACAAACTGGCGACCGGCAACCCGGTGTTCAAGGCGCGCCTGGTGGACGTCGGCTTCCTGGACCTGCCCGGCTGCCTGGCCCTCGGCGCCACCGGCCCGATCCTGCGCGCCACGGGCCTGCCGCACGACCTGCGCAAGACCGACCCGTACTGCGGCTACGAGGACTACGACTTCGAGGTGGCGGTCGCGGACACCGCCGACTCCTACGGCCGCTTCCTGATCCGCCTGGAGGAGATGCGCCAGTCGCTGCGGATCGTCGACCAGTGCCTGGAGCGGCTGCGCCCGGGCCCGGTCATGGTGGCCGACAAGAAGATCGCCTGGCCGGCCCAACTGGCGGTCGGCCCGGACGGGATGGGCAACTCGCTCGACCACATCCGCAAGATCATGGGCACCTCGATGGAGGCCCTGATCCACCACTTCAAGCTGGTCACCGAGGGCTTCCGGGTCCCGGTCGGCCAGGCGTACGCGGCGGTCGAGTCGCCGAAGGGCGAGCTGGGCGTGCACGTGGTCAGCGACGGCGGGACGCGCCCGTACCGGGTCCACTTCAGGGATCCGTCGTTCACCAATCTGCAGTCGATGGCGGCGATGTGCGAGGGCGGCCAGGTCGCCGACGTGATCGTCGCGGTGGCCGGGATCGACCCGGTGATGGGAGGCGTGGACCGGTGACCAATGTCGAGCTCGGACTGCCGGCGCTGCCGGCGAAGCCGTACCCCGAGGAGGTGCGCGCCCGGCTGGCCGCGGACGCCGCGGAGCTGATCGGCCGCTACCCGGTGGCCCGTTCGGCGCTGCTGCCGCTGTTGCACCTGGTGCAGGCCGAGGAGGGCTTCGTCAGCCCGACCGGCATCCGGTTCTGCGCCGAGCAGCTGGACCTGACGACCGCCGAGGTCACCGCGGTCGCCACGTTCTACACGATGTACCGGCGGCGCCCGGCCGGGAAGTACCACGTCGGGGTGTGCACCAACACGCTGTGCGCGGTGCTCGGCGGCGACCAGATCTTCGACGAGCTCCAGGAGCACCTGGGCATCCGCAACAACGAGACGACCGCGGACGGCGAGGTCTCGATCGAGCACATCGAGTGCAACGCGGCCTGCGACTACGCGCCCGTGGTGATGGTCAACTGGGAGTTCTTCGACGACCAGACCCCGGAGAGCGCCCGGCGGCTGGTGGACGACCTGCGCGCGGGCCGCGAGGTCAGGCCCACCCGCGGCGCCCGGCTGTGCGGTTTCAAGGAGACGGCCCGCATCCTGGCGGGCTTCCCCGACGAGCGCCCGGGCGCCAACGACGAGTCCGGCGCCGGCGGCGCGCCGTCGCTGGTGGGTCTGCGCCTGGCGAGGGGCGAGGCCCTGCCCGGCAACGGCGGCACCAGGGTCGTCTCCCCGCGCCACGAGGAGCCCGAGCGCAACGACCCCGACCACCCGGAGGCCGGCCACGGCGACCCCGGCCACGGCGACCCCGACCGCGGCGACCCCGACCGCGGCGACCCCGGCCACGGCGACCCCGACCGCAACCACCCCGGCCAGGAAGGGACCGAAGCGTGATGACCTCCGCCGAGCCGGCCGAGAAGCTGCTCACCCCCGTCCTGTCGGCCTCCTGGGACGACAGCCGCCCGTGGACGCTCGCCACCTACCGCCGCCACCACGGCTACGAGGGCCTGAAGGCCGCCCTCGCGATGCCGCCGGACGACGTGATCGCCCTGGTCAAGGACTCCGGCCTGCGCGGCCGCGGCGGCGCCGGCTTCCCGACCGGCATGAAGTGGCAGTTCATCCCGCAGAACGACGGCAAGCCGCACTACCTGGTGGTGAACGCGGACGAGTCGGAGCCGGGCACCTGCAAGGACATCCCGCTGCTGTTCGCGAACCCGCACTCGCTCATCGAGGGCATGATCATCGCGTCCTACGCGATCCGCTGCGACCACGCGTTCATCTACCTGCGCGGCGAGGTCGTGCCGGTGCTGCGGCGCCTGCACGCGGCGGTGGCCGAGGCGTACGGGGCGGGGCTGTTGGGCCGCGACATCATGGGCTCGGGCGTGAACCTCGACATCACCGTGCACGCGGGCGCCGGCGCCTACATCTGCGGCGAGGAGACGGCCCTGCTGGACTCGCTGGAGGGCCGCCGCGGCCAGCCGCGCCTGCGCCCGCCGTTCCCGGCGATCGCGGGCCTGTACGCGTGCCCGACGGTGGTCAACAACGTGGAGTCGATCGCCTCGGTGCCGCCGATCCTGGCCCGGGGCAAGGAGTGGTTCAAGGGCCTGGGCACCGAGAAGTCCCCGGGCTTCACGCTCTACTCGCTGTCCGGCCACGTGACCAACCCGGGCCAGTACGAGGCGCCGCTGGGCGTCACGCTGCGCCAGCTGCTGGACCTGAGCGGGGGGATCCGCGCGGGGCACCGGCTGAAGTTCTGGACGCCGGGCGGCTCGTCGACCCCGATGTTCACCGACGAGCACCTGGACGTCCCGCTGGACTACGAGGGCGTCGGAGCGGCCGGGTCGATGCTCGGCACGAAGGCGCTGCAGGTGTTCGACGAGACGACCTGCGTGGTGCGGGCCGTCACCCGCTGGACCGAGTTCTACGCGCACGAGTCGTGCGGCAAGTGCACGCCGTGCCGCGAAGGCACCTACTGGCTCGTCCAGTTGCTCAAGCGGATCGAGGCCGGCGAGGGCGTCGAGGGGGACCTGGAGAAGCTCCTCGACATCGCCGACAACATCAACGGCAAGTCGTTCTGCGCCCTGGGCGACGGCGCGGCGAGCCCGATCGTGTCCTCGCTCCAGCACTTCCGGGCCGAGTACGAGCGGCACCTGGCCGAGCGCCGCTGCCCGTTCGACCCGGCCGCGTCCACCGTCTGGGCCGACGGCCCCCGCCCCGGCCACCAGTCCGCCACCGAGAGGGAGGTGCACGCGTGACGATCACGGAGCCGACCGCCTCCGACACGGCGGTCGAACTGGTCACGCTCACCATCGACGGCGTCGAAGTGCAGGTCCCCAAGGGGACGTTGGTGATCCGGGCGGCCGAGGCGATCGGCACCCAGATCCCGCGCTTCTGCGACCATCCGCTGCTGGATCCGGCCGGCGCGTGCCGGCAGTGCATCGTGGAGATCGAGGGCCAGCGCAAGCCGGTGGCCTCCTGCACGATCCCGGTGGCCGAGGGCATGGTGGTGCGCACGCAGCTGAGTTCGCCGGTGGCGGAGAAGGCGCAGCGCGGCGTGATGGAGCTGTTGCTGATCAACCATCCGCTGGACTGCCCGGTGTGTGACAAGGGTGGCGAGTGCCCCTTGCAGAACCAGGCGATGAGCAGCGGCGCGGCGGACTCCCGTTTCGAGGGGATGAAGCGGACGTACGCGAAGCCGCTGCCGATCAGCAGCCAGGTGCTGCTGGACCGGGAGCGCTGCGTCCTGTGCGCCCGCTGCACGCGTTTCTCGCAGCAGATCGCGGGTGATCCGTTCATCGATCTGGTGGAGCGCGGTGCGCTGCAGCAGGTGGGGACGGGCCAGGGGGACGACTTCGAGTCGTACTTCTCGGGGAACACGATCCAGATCTGTCCGGTGGGGGCGCTGACGTCGGCGGCTTATCGTTTCCGCTCGCGTCCGTTCGACCTGGTGTCGTCGCCGAGTGTGTGCGAGCACTGTTCGGCGGGGTGCGCGCAGCGCACCGATCACCGTCGGGGCAAGGTGCTGCGCCGGCTGGCGGGTGAGGACCCGGCGGTGAACGAGGAGTGGAACTGCGACAAGGGCCGGTTCGCGTTCCGGTACGCGCAGCTGCGGGACCGGTTGTCGACGCCGCTGGTGCGGGTGGACGGCGAGTTGGTGGCGGCGTCGTGGCCGGAGGCGCTGGCGCGGGCGGCCGAGGGTCTGCGCGGTGCGCGGGCGGGTGTGCTGGCCGGTGGCCGGGTGACGGTCGAGGACGCGTACGGCTACGCGAAGTTCGCGCGCGTGGTGCTGGGTACGAACGACGTGGACTTCCGGGTGCGTCCGCACAGTGGTGAGGAGGCGGATTTCCTGGCCGCGGCCGTCGCCGGGCGTGGTGTGGACGTGGACGGCGGGGGCGTCACGTACGAGCAGTTGGAGCAGGCGCCGGTGGTGCTGCTGGCGGGTCTGGAGCCGGAGGAGGAGTCGCCGATCGTCTTCCTGCGGTTGCGGAAGGCGAGTCGCGCCAAGGGCTTGAAGGTGTACTCGGTGGCGGCGTTCGCGTCGCGGGGGCTGGCGAAGCTGCGTGGTGTGCTGCTGCCGGCGGCGCCGGGGACGGAGCCGGAGTGGTTCGGGGCGCTGGCGGCGGACGAGCCGTTGAGCGACGAGGCGGGGCAGGCGGCGGAGTTGTTGCGCCGGCCGGGTGCGGTGGTGCTGGTGGGTGAGCGGTTGGCCGCGATCCCGGGGGCGCTGACGTCGGTGCTGCGGCTGTCGCACGCGACGGGGGCGCGGATCGCCTGGGTGCCGCGCCGGGCCGGTGAGCGGGGTGCGGTGGAGGCGGGCGCGCTGCCGGGGCTGTTGCCCGGTGGGCGTCCGGTGGCCGCTCCGGCGGCGCGGGCGCAGGCGGCGGCGTTGTGGGGTGTGGCGGAGCTGCCCTCGCGGGTGGGCCGGGACACGGACCAGATTCTGGCGGCGGCGGCGCGCGGCGAGCTGGACGCGCTGCTGGTCGGCGGGGTGGATCCGGACGACCTGGCGGATCCGGCGCTGGCGGACGAGGCGTTGGCGGCGGTGCCGTTCGTGGTGTCGCTGGAGCTGCGCCCGTCGGCGGTGACGGCGCGTGCGGACGTGGTGCTGCCGGTGGCGGCGGTGGCGGAGAAGGCCGGGACGTTCCTGGACTGGGAGGGCCGGGTGCGGATGTTCGAGCCGGCGCTCAAGGCCGATCAGTTGACGGGCCGCCACCTTCATTCGGACGTGCGGGTGCTGACCATGCTGGCGGATGCGCTGGGGCACCGGCTGGGCCTGCCGGACGTGCGGGCCGCGCGCCTGGAGCTGGACGGGTTCGCGCCGTGGGCCGGGGACCGGGCGGCCGATCCGGCCGCGCACCCGGGCCTGCTGCCGCGTCCGGCGACGGGGCAGGCGGTGCTGGCGGGTTGGCGCCAGCTGCTGGACAACGGGACGCTGCAGGAGGGTGATCCGCACCTGGCGGGCACCCGGCACCGGGCGGTGGCCCGGGTGTCGCCGGTGACGGCGCGGGAGGTCGGCGCGCGGCAGGGCGGCGCGCTGCGGCTGACGGGCCCGGCGGGTTCGCTGACGCTGCCGCTGGAGGTCACCGAGTCGCTGCCGGACCGCACGGTGTGGATCCCGCTCAACTCGACTCCGGGCGGTGCGCACCGCACGCTCGGGACCGCCGTCGGCCATCTGGTCACGATCGCCGCCGCCGACGCCGTTCCCGCCGCGGCGGGCTCGGACGCCGAAGGGGAGGACCGATGAACAATCCGCAGCCGTACGAGATGCTCCGGTTCTTCGGCCACGACCCGTGGTGGCTGGTGCTGCTGAAGGCGGTGTTCTGCTTCGCGTTCCTGGTGCTCACGGTGCTGATCGCCATCGTGTGGGAGCGCAAGGTGGTCGCCTGGATGCAGTTGCGCATCGGGCCGAACCGGCACGGGCCGTGGGGTCTGCTGCAGTCGCTGGCGGACGGCGTGAAGCTGGCGCTGAAGGAAGACCTGGTGGTCAAGGGCTCGGACAAGGTGGTCTACGTCCTTGCTCCGATCGTGTGCGCGATCCCGGCGTTCATGGCGTTCGCGGTGATCCCGTTCGGGCCGGCCGACAACGAGGTGTCGATCTTCGGGACCCGGACGGCGATGCAGCTGACGGACTTCCCGGTGGCGCTGCTGTACATCCTGGCGACGGCCTCGGTGGGCATCTACGGGATCGTGCTGGCGGGCTGGTCCTCCGGTTCGACGTACCCGTTGCTGGGCGGGCTGCGCTCGTCGGCGCAGATGATCAGCTACGAGATCGCGATGGGCCTGTCGTTCGCGGCGGTGTTCATCTACTCGGGGTCGATGTCGACGTCGGAGATCGTGGCGCAGCAGCACTCGACGTGGTTCGCGGCGCTGCTGCCGGTGTCGTTCATCGTGTACATCGTCGCGATGGTGGGTGAGACGAACCGGGCGCCGTTCGACCTGCCGGAGGCCGAGGGCGAGCTGGTGGGCGGGTTCAACACCGAGTACTCGTCGCTGAAGTTCGCGATGTTCATGCTGGCCGAGTACGTGAACATGGTGACGGTGTCGGCGGTGGCGTCGACGCTGTTCCTGGGCGGCTGGCGGGCGCCGTGGCCGGTGTCGGTGTTCTGGGCGGGTGCGAACCACGGCTGGTGGCCGATGCTGTGGATCACGCTGAAGATCCAGTTGCTGCTGTTCTTCTTCATCTGGCTGCGCGGCACGCTGCCGCGGTTGCGCTACGACCAGTTCATGAAGCTGGGCTGGAAGGTGCTGATCCCGGTCTCGCTGGTGTGGCTGGTGCTGATCGCGAGCGTGCGGGCGCTGCGCAACGAGGGGTACGGCTTCGGCGAGGTGGTGCTGTACGTGGGCGCGCCGGTGGGCGTGGTCCTGCTGTTGGCGCTGCTGCGGGACTTCGTGCGCAAGCAGCCGGAGCCCGAGGTTCCCGAGCAGTCCGGCGAGTTCGACCCGATGGCGGGCGGGTACCCGGTGCCGCCGTTGCCGGGCCAGGTGCTGCCGCCCGTTCCGCGCCGGCGCAGCCGGGCGCCGAAGCAACTCCAGGACGCCTTGAACGGGTCCGACCATTCCGAGGGGAGCTGATCCGCGATGTCGTCCGACCACACGGACCGTCCGGAGAGGACCGACCGGCCGTCGGTCCTGGGCCCGGCCGCCGGTTTCGGCGTGACGTTCCGGGCCATGTTCAAGAAGCGGCTGACGGAGCAGTATCCGGAGGAGAAGAAGCCGACGGCGCCGCGCTTCCACGGCCGTCACCAGTTGAACCGTCATCCGGACGGGCTGGAGAAGTGCGTGGGCTGCGAGTTGTGCGCGTGGGCGTGCCCGGCCGACGCGATCTACGTCGAGGGCGCGGACAACCGGGACGACGAGCGGTACTCGCCCGGTGAGCGCTACGGCGTGGTGTACCAGATCAACTACGCGCGCTGCATCCTGTGCGGGCTGTGCATCGAGGCGTGTCCGACGCGGGCGCTGACGATGACGAACGAGTACGAGCTGGCGGACTCCTCGCGCAAGGACCTGATCTTCACCAAGGAGCAGCTGCTGGTGGGGCTGTCCGAGGGCATGGTCGATTCGCCGCACGCGATCTTCCCGGGCGCCGACGAGGGCGCGTACTACCGGGGCGAGATCACGGCGGCGGCGCCGGGGACGGTCCAGCAGGAGCGCACCGACCGGGAGAAGGAGGTGCGGCCGTGACGACGGTTCTGGCGGATGCGGCCGGGACGACCTCGACGGGTGAGGCCGTCCAGTTCTGGGTGCTGGCGGTGGTGGCGGTCGGTGGCGCGCTCGGCATGCTGCTGATGCGCAAGGCGGTGCACAGCGCGCTGTGTCTGGCGGCCACGATGCTGGCGCTGGCGGTCTGTTACATGGCGCAGGGCGCGGTGTTCCTGGGTGTGGTGCAGATCGTCGTCTACACCGGCGCGATCATGATGCTGTTCCTGTTCGTGGTGATGCTGGTCGGCGTCACGAGCGAGGATTCGCTGAAGGAGCAGTTGAAGGGCCAGCGGTTCGCGGCGGTGGTGTGCGGGCTGGGCTTCGGGGTGCTGCTGGTCGCGGGCATCGCGAACGCGAAGCTGGACCACTTCACGGGCCTGCAGGGCGCGAACGCGGAGGGCAACGTGCCGGGTCTGGCGCGGCTGATCTTCACGAAGTACGTGTGGGCGTTCGAGGTCACCGGCGCGCTGCTGATCACGGCGGCGATCGGTGCGATGGTGCTGACGCACCGCGAGCACGTGAAGGCGCCGAAGACGCAGCGCGAGCTGGCGGCGCAGCGGGTGCGGGACAACATCCAGGTGCCGCCGCTGCCGGCGCCGGGCGTGTACGCGCGGCACAACGCGGTGGACGTTCCGGCGCTGCTGCCGGACGGCTCGGTGGCCGAGGACTCGGTGATGGCGACGCTGCGCGAGCGCGGCCAGGTGCGGGACGTGAGCCAGGACATGCTGCGCCGGATGGCGGAGCTGGAGAACACGACCGCGGACTGGCTGGGCCGTCCGTCGTCGGAGCGGCCGGCGGTGGCCGGTCCGCGCAAGTCCCTGGAGCCGGTGCCGAACCACGAGGCCGAGGAGGGCGCGGAGTGAATCCGGTCAACTACCTGTATCTGGCGGCGCTGTTGTTCACCATCGGCGCGGCCGGGGTGCTGATCCGGCGCAACGCGATCGTGCTGTTCATGTGCGTGGAGCTGATGCTGAACGCCTCGAACCTGGCGCTGGTGACGTTCTCGCGGCTGCACGGCACGCTGGACGGCCAGATCATCGCGTTCTTCACGATGGTGGTCGCGGCGGCCGAGGTCGTGGTGGGCCTCGCGATCATCGTCTCGATCTTCCGGACCAGGCACTCCGCTTCGGTCGACGACAGCAATCTGATGAAGCTGTAGGCGGAGGGCCTCGGTGAACTCTCTCATTCCGCTGCTGGTGGCAGCCCCGCTGGCCGGCGCCGCCCTGCTGCTGCTCGGCGGGCGGGCGCTGGACCGGTTCGGCCACTGGCTGGCCACGGCGCTCGCCGCGCTCTCGTTCGGCTTCGGCCTGGCGCTGTTCTCGGACATGCTCGGCCGTGACGCCGAGCACCGGGCGGTGACGACGCACCTGTTCAGCTGGGTGCCGGTGAACGGCTTCCAGGCGGACGTCTCGTTCCGGCTGGACCAGCTGTCGATGACGTTCGTGCTGCTGATCACGGGTGTCGGCACGCTCATCCACCTCTACTCGGTCGGCTACATGGCGCACGACGAGCGCCGCCGCCGCTTCTTCGCGTACCTGAACCTGTTCGTCGCCGCCATGCTGCTGCTGGTGGTCGCGGACAACTACCTGCTGCTGTACTTCGGCTGGGAGGGCGTGGGCCTCGCGTCCTACCTGCTGATCGGGTTCTGGCAGCACAAGCCGAGCGCGGCGACGGCGGCGAAGAAGGCGTTCATCGTCAACCGCGTCGGCGACATGGGCCTGTCGATCGCGATCATGCTCATGTTCGTGGAGTTCGGCTCCTTCGCCTTCGACCCGGTCTTCGCCGGGGCGGGCCGGGCGAGCGAGGGCCGGCTGACGGCGATCGGCCTGATGCTGCTGCTGGCGGCCTGCGGCAAGTCGGCGCAGGTGCCGCTGCAGTCCTGGCTCGGCGACGCGATGGAAGGCCCGACCCCGGTGTCGGCGCTGATCCACGCGGCGACGATGGTGACGGCCGGCGTCTACCTGATCACCCGCTCCGCGGCGATCTTCAACCTGGCGCCGGACGCCCAGACCGCCGTGGTGGTGGTCGGCGCGGTCACGCTGCTGTTCGGTGCGGTGGTCGGGTGCGCGAAGGACGACATCAAGAAGGCGCTGGCCGGGTCGACGATGTCGCAGATCGGCTACATGATCCTCGCGGCCGGCCTCGGTCCGATCGGCTACGCCTTCGCGATCATGCACCTGGTGACGCACGGCTTCTTCAAGGCCGGGCTGTTCCTCGGCGCCGGGTCGGTCATGCACGGCATGAACGACGAGGTGAACATGCGCCACTACGGCGGCCTGCGCACGTACATGCCGGTCACCTTCGTGACCTTCGGCCTGGGCTACCTCGCGATCATCGGCTTCCCCGGGCTGTCCGGCTTCTTCTCCAAGGACAGGATCATCGAGGCGGCGTTCGCCAAGGGCGGCACCGAGGGCTGGATCCTCGGCCTGTGCGCGCTGACCGGCGCGGCCGTCACCGCCTTCTACATGACGCGCGTGATGGTGCTGACGTTCTTCGGCGAGAAGCGCTGGCAGCCCGACGCCAACGGCGACGCCCCGCACCCGCACGAGTCGCCGAAGACGATGACGATCCCGATGGTGCTGCTGGCCTTCGGCTCGGTGTTCGCGGGCGGGCTGTTCGTCCTGAACGACTCGTTCCTCACCTGGCTGGAGCCGGTCACCGGCCACGCCGAGGGGAACTCCCCGCTCACGTCGCTGACCGTCACGCTGCTGACCACCGCCTGCATGCTGGCCGGCGTCGGCCTCGCGTACGCGATGTACGGGCGCGGCTCCGTCCCCGTGGTGCCGCCGGTCGGCTCCCCGCTCACCCGGGCCGCCCGCCGCGACCTGCTCCAGGACGACTTCAACCACGCCGTCCTGGTGCGGCCGGGCTCGGCGCTCGCCGCGACGCTCGTCTACTTCGACAGCCGCGGCCTGGACGGCTTCGTCAACGGCCTGGCCGCCACGATCGGCGGGATCTCCGGGCGGCTGCGGCGGGTCCAGAACGGCTTCGTCCGCTCCTACGCGCTCTCCATGTTCGGCGGCACGCTGGTGCTGGTCGCCACGACTCTCCTGATGAGGTCCGTCTGATGACTCGTCCAGAACACCCTCGGGGAGGCGGGGCATGAGTGTCCTCCTGACCGCCACGTGCGCGGTCCCGGCGGCCGGCGCGGTGCTGACCGCCGCGATGCCCGCCGGGTCCACCGAGGCGCGGCGCACCACGACCAAGGCCGTCGCGCTCGGCACCTCGGCCGTCGCGCTGGCGCTGGCCGCCCTGGTGGCCGTGCGGTTCGACCCGCACGGCGACCGCTACCAGCTGACCGAGTCCCACAGCTGGATCCGCTCCTTCGGCATCACCTTCTCGCTCGGCGTGGACGGCATCGGCGCGGTGCTGGCCCTGCTGACCGCCGTGCTCGTGCCGATCGTGATGCTCGCCTCCTGGCACGACGCGGACCCTGCGCCCGCGCCCGACGGCACGTTCGACCCCGACACCTTTGAGCAGCGGCGCCGCACCCAGGGCTTCTTCGCCCTGATCCTGGCCGTGGAGGCGATGGTCCTCGTCTCCTTCTACGCCACCGACGTGTTCGTGTTCTACGTGTTCTTCGAAGCCATGCTGATCCCGATGTACTTCCTGATCGGCGGCTTCGGGGACCGGGCGGGCGGCCCCGACGCGGCGCGCCAGCGCTCCTACGCGGCCGTCAAGTTCCTGCTGTACAACCTGCTCGGCGGCCTGGTGATGCTCGCCGCCGTGATCGGCCTGTACGTGATCGCGCAGGACCAGGGCCTCGCGACCTTCGACCTGCCGACCCTCGCCTCGGCCGTGGCCGACGGCAAGCTGCAGTTCAGCGGCACCGCCTCCAAGGCGCTGTTCCTCGGCTTCTTCTTCGCCTTCGCGGTGAAGGCCCCGCTGTGGCCGCTGCACACCTGGCTGCCGAACGCGATGGGCGAGGCCACCGCCGGCACGGCGGTGCTGATCACCGCCGTGGTCGACAAGGTCGGCACCTTCGCGATGCTGCGCTTCTGCCTCGGCCTGTTCCCCGACGCCTCGAAGACCTTCGCCCCGGCGATCCTCGTGCTGTCGGTGATCGGGATCGTCTACGGCGCGCTGCTCGCGATCGGCCAGAAGGACATCAAGCGCCTGGTCGCCTACGCCTCGATCTCGCACTTCGGCTTCATCATCATGGGCATCTTCGCGCTGACCAGCCAGGGCCAGAGCGGCGCCACCCTGTACATGGTGAACCACGGCATCTCCACCGCCGCGTGGATGCTGGTGGCCGGCTTCCTGATCTCGCGCCGCGGCTCGCGCCTGATCGCCGACTACGGCGGCGTGCAGAAGGTCGCCCCGGTGCTCGCCGGGACGTTCCTGCTCGGCGGCCTCGCCACCCTGTCGCTGCCCGGCCTCGCCCCGTTCGTCAGCGAGTTCCTCGTCCTGGTCGGCACGTTCACCCGCTACCCGGCGATCGGGATCGTCGCGACCTTCGGCATCGTCCTGGCCGCGCTGTACGCGCTGCTGCTCTACCAGCGCACGATGACCGGCCCGGTGAAGGCGGAGGTCACCGGCATGCCGGACCTCAAGGTCCGCGAAGTGGCCGTCGTCGCCCCGCTGGTGGCGCTGACGATCCTGCTCGGCGTCTACCCCAAGCCGCTGACCGACATCGTCAACCCGGCGGTGAACGCGACGCTCTCGCAGGTCCACGAGACCGACCCGGCGCCGGCCCACCCGGTCGCCGCCACCTCAGGAGGTGAGCAGAAGTGAGCACCACCGGCATGCTCGCCGCCGCCGGCGGCTCCACCCCGAGCATCCCCGCGCCGCACCTGGAGTACGGCCAACTCTCCCCGATGCTGGTGGTGTTCGGCGCCGCCGTGGCCGGCGTCCTGGTCGAGGCCTTCGTGCCGCGCCGCTTGCGGCACTGGACGCAGGTGGTCCTCGCGCTCACCGGCCTGGCCGGCGCGTTCACCGCGATCGTGGTGCTCGCCGCCCAGGGCCACGGCACCACCAGGATGGACCTGCTCGCCATGGAGTCGGTGGCGATGGACGGCCCGGCGCTGTTCCTCCAGGGCGTCATCGTCCTGGTCGCCGCCGTCGCCGTGCTGACGTACGCCGAGCGGCGCCTGGAGCCGAGGGCCGGCGGACTGCCGGCCGACGCGTTCGCCGCGCAGGCCGCCGCCACCCCCGGCGGCGAGCAGGAGCGGGCCGCGGTCCGGGCCGGCTTCGCCACCAGCGAGGTGTTCCCGCTGACCCTGTTCGCCGTCGGCGGCATGCTGCTCTTCCCGGCCGCGAACGACCTGCTGACGATGTTCGTCGCGCTGGAGGTCTTCTCGCTGCCGCTGTACCTGCTGTGCGCGCTGGCCCGGCGCCGCCGGCTGCTCTCCCAGGAGGCGGCCGTCAAGTACTTCCTGCTCGGCGCCTTCGCCTCGGCGTTCTTCCTGTTCGGCACCGCCCTGCTGTACGGCTACGCGGGCAGCGTGAAGCTCGGCGACATCGCCGACGTCATCTCCGGCAAGGCCATGACCAACCCGGCGCTGCTCAGCAGCACCCGCACCGACACGCTGCTGCTGATCGGCCTCGCGATGCTCGCCGTCGGCCTGCTCTTCAAGGTCGGCGCCGTGCCGTTCCACGCCTGGACCCCGGACGTGTACCAGGGCGCGCCGACCCCCGTCACCGGGTTCATGGCGGCGGCCACGAAGGTCGCGGCCTTCGGCGCGTTCCTGCGCCTGTTCTACGTCGCCTTCCCCGGGCTGCGCCTGGACTGGCGGCCGGTGCTGTGGGGCGTGGCGATCCTGACGATGGTGGTCGGCGCGGTGCTCGCGGTCACGCAGCAGGACGTCAAGCGCCTGCTCGCCTACTCCTCGATCGCGCACGCCGGGTTCATCCTCACCGGCGTGATCGCCACCAACAAGCAGGGCCTCGGCTCGGTGCTGTTCTACCTGCTCGCTTACTCCTTCGTGACGCTCGGCGCGTTCGCCGTCGTCACCCTCGTGCGCGACTCCAAGGGCGAGGCGACCCACCTGTCCAGCTGGGCCGGCCTCGGCCGGCGCTCCCCACTGGTCGCGGCGGTGTTCGCGCTGTTCCTGCTGGCCTTCGCCGGCATCCCGCTGACCTCCGGGTTCACCGGGAAGTTCGCGGTGTTCCAGGCGGCGGCGGCCGGCGGCGCGACGCCGCTGGTCATCGTCGGTGTGCTGAGCTCGGCGGTGGCCGCGTTCTTCTACATCCGGGTCATCGTCCTGATGTTCTTCTCCGACCCGCAGCCCGGCGGCCCGACGGTCGCGATCCCGAGCGCCTTCACGGCGACCGCGATCGGCGTCGGGGTGCTCGTCACCGTCGTCCTCGGGGTGCTGCCGCAGTACTTCCTGGACCTCGCTTCGAAGGCCGCGCTCTTCGTCCGCTGAGGCCGGGAGACTCCCGCGGCGTCCGGGCCGCCCCCCGCGGGGCGCGGCCCGGACGCGGTTGTCCCGCCGCCGCCCCGGAAGGTGCAGCAGCCTTTATTTCCAGCCGCATTCACATCCGGCGCCCGAGCGCTCCCGCAGCCGCCCTGACCTGCAACTCCGGCCCGATCACGACAGGATCCGCACGCCCGTGCAGTGATCCACTCGTGACCGGATACCCTGCCTGTATGGCCAGCGGCGGCACTCAGGGACCAGGCCGCTAGATCGACCAGGGACAGAGGAGTGGTCTTCGTGACCGTCGTGGGACCCTTCGGGCTCAGCGTGCAGGACCGCGACCTGACCCGGGACGTCCAGGCCGGACTGGACGCGGTGGAGACGGCGCTCGCCGAGGCCGTCAAGAGCGACGTCCCGTTCATCACCGTCACCGCCAGCCACCTGATCGAGGCCGGCGGCAAGCGCTTCCGTCCGCTGCTGCTCCTGCTGTCCGCCCAGTTCGGCGACCCCGGCGCGCCCGGCGTCGTGCCGGCCGCGGTCGTCGTCGAGCTCACCCACCTGGCCACGCTCTACCACGACGACGTCATGGACGAGGCCCCCGTGCGCCGCGGCGCCCCCAGTGCCAACTCCCGCTGGGACAACTCGGTGGCCATCCTCACCGGCGACTTCCTCTTCTCCCGCGCCTCCCAGGTCCTGGCCGACCTCGGCCCCGAGGCCGTCCGGCTGCAGGCCGACGCCTTCGAGCGCCTCGTCACCGGCCAGATCCTGGAGACCCGCGGCCCCGGCCCGGACGGCGACCAGCTCGCCCACTACCTGGCCGTCCTCGCCGGCAAGACCGGATCGCTGATCGCCGCCTCCTGCAAGATAGGAGCGCTGATGGCCGGCGCCGAGGCGCGCGTGGTGGAGACCCTCAGCGAGTTCGGCGAGCGCATCGGCATCGCCTTCCAGCTCGCCGACGACGTCCTCGACATCGCCAGCGACGGCCACGAGTCCGGCAAGACCCCCGGCACCGACCTGCGCGAGGGCGTGCCGACCCTGCCCACCCTGCTCCTCCAGGGCATGCCCGCCGACCCCGCCGACCCCGAGGACACCCGGCTGCGCGAACTGCTCGACCAGGACCTCGCCGACGACGACCTGCACGCCGAGGCGCTGCGCCTGCTGCGCCGCCACCCGGCGCTGGAGCTCGCCCGCCGCGAGACCCTGCGCCAGGCCGAGGACGCCCGCGCCCTGCTCGCCCCGCTGCCGGACTGCGCGGCCAAGGCCGCCCTCGAAGCCCTCTGCGACTCGGTGGCCATCCGCACCATGTGACGCACCGGGACCGGGGGGGGGGGGGCCCCCCCCCCCCGCCCCGCGCCCCCCCCCCCCCCCCCCCCCCCCCCCCCCCCCGGGGCGGGGGGGCCCCCCCCCCCCCCCCACA
>NZ_JBHWGD010000013.1:78180-122267 GCF_042733235.1 Kitasatospora sp. NPDC059722 | reverse complement strand
CCCGCGCGGGCCGCGCCCGCGCCCCCCCGCCCGCGCGGGGGGGTGTGGGCGCGCCCGCCCCCGGCGGGGGCCGCCGGGCCGGGGGGGGGGGGGCCCCCCCCCCCCCCCCCCGGGCCCGGCAACCCCCGGCGCGCCGCCGCCCTGATAGGGAAGACTGGGCCCGTCAGCTCACCCCTGCCGGAAGGTCGCCATGCGCCGCGTCGTCATTGCCGAGGACTCCGTACTGCTGCGGGAGGGCCTGACCCGGCTGCTCACCGACCGCGGCCTGGAGGTCGTCGCGGGCGTCGGGGACGGCGACGCCCTGCTCAAGACCGTCCACGACCTGGCCGACGCCGGCGACCTGCCCGACGTCGTCGTCTCCGACGTGCGGATGCCGCCCTCGCACACCGACGAGGGCCTGCGCGCGTGCGTCGAGCTGCGCGGCCGCTACCCGCAGCTGGGCGTGCTGGTGCTGTCACAGTTCGTGGAGGAGCGCTACGCCTCCGAACTCCTGGCCGGATCCACCCGGGGCGTCGGCTACCTGCTGAAGGACCGCGTCGCCGAGGTGCGCGAGTTCGCCGACGCGGTGCTGCGGGTCGCCGAGGGCGGCACCGCGCTCGACCCGGAGGTCGTGCAGCAGCTGCTCAGCCGCAGCCGCAAGGGCGACGTTCTGGCCAATCTGACCCCGCGCGAGCGCGAGGTGCTCGGCCTCATGGCCGAGGGCCGCACCAACGCGGCGGTCGCGCGCCAGCTCGTGGTGTCCGACGGCGCGGTCGAGAAGCACGTCAGCAACATCTTCCTCAAGCTCGGCCTGGCCCAGAGCCCGGAGGACCACCGCCGGGTGCTCGCCGTGCTGACCTACATCAACTCGTAGGGCCCGTCCTGCGGATCGGGCCGGGGCCGGGGGCCGGAATGATCTCCGGCCGCCGCGCGTTGATGGTGCTGTGGGCGCGTACCGGTCATTTCCCGCCGCACGCGGGAGTTCCGGCCCCGGCCGGTTGCGCGCGCATAGGATGCCAGAGGTGCACCAGGCGGACGGGGCACAGGGTCGCGCCCGCGGTGGCGTGCCCACGAGGAGGTCCGCGGCAGTGACCAGTCAGGTCGATCAGTCAGAGGCAGTGGACGGCTCGGACGGCGACGAGAACCGTTCGGGTCCCGGTGACGGCCGCCCCGGCGCGGCCGTGCCGGCCAGTGCGCAGCGCAGACACGCCAAGCCGGTCCGCCGCCTGGACCGGGTGATCATCCGGTTCGCGGGCGACTCCGGCGACGGGATGCAGCTGACCGGTGACCGGTTCACCTCCGAGACGGCGTCCTTCGGCAACGACCTCTCCACCCTGCCGAACTTCCCCGCCGAGATCCGGGCCCCCGCCGGCACCCTGCCGGGCGTCTCGTCCTTCCAGCTGCACTTCGCCGACCACGACATCCTGACCCCCGGCGACGCCCCGAACGTCCTGGTCGCGATGAACCCGGCCGCTCTCAAGGCGAACCTGGCGGACCTGCCGCGCGGCGCCGAGATCATCGTCAACACCGACGAGTTCACCAAGCGGGCCCTCGCCAAGGTCGGCTACGCCGCGGACCCGCTCGCCGACGGCTCGCTGGAGGCCTACCACCTGCACAAGGTGCCGCTGACGACGCTGACGCTGGAGGCGCTCAAGGACAGCGGCCTGGCCCGCAAGGACGCCGAGCGGGCGAAGAACATGTTCGCCCTCGGCCTGCTGTCCTGGATGTACCACCGGCCCACCGGCGGCACCGAGAGCTTCCTGCGCGGCAAGTTCGCGAAGAAGCCGCAGATCGCCGAGGCCAACATCAGCGCGTTCCGGGCGGGTTGGAACTTCGGCGAGACGACGGAGACCTTCGCGGTCTCCTACGAGGTGGCGCCGGCGAAGCTGCCGGCCGGCCGCTACCGCAACATCTCCGGGAACCTCGCGCTGTCCTACGGCCTGATCGCCGCGGCCCAGCGCTCCGGGCTGCCGCTGTACCTCGGCTCGTACCCGATCACCCCGGCCTCGGACATCCTGCACGAGCTGAGCAAGCACAAGAACTTCGGCGTGCGGACGTTCCAGGCCGAGGACGAGATCGCCGGCATCGGGGCGGCGCTGGGCGCGGCCTTCGGCGGCGCGCTCGGCGTGACGACGACCTCGGGTCCGGGCGTCGCGCTCAAGAGCGAGACGATCGGCCTGGCCGTCTCGCTCGAACTGCCGCTGCTGGTCGTGGACATCCAGCGCGGCGGCCCGTCCACCGGCCTGCCGACCAAGACCGAGCAGGCGGACCTCCTCCAGGCGATGTTCGGGCGCAACGGCGAGGCGCCGGTGCCGATCGTCGCCCCGGCGACGCCGGCCGAGTGCTTCGCGGCGGCGCTGGAGGCGGCCCGGATCGCGGTCACCTACCGCACCCCGGTGTTCCTGCTCTCGGACGGCTACCTGGCCAACGGCTCGGAGCCGTGGCGGATCCCCGAGGTGGACGAACTCCCGGTGATCGAGCCGGACTTCGCGACCGGTCCGAACCGCGAGGACGGCGCCTTCTGGCCCTACCAGCGGGATCCGAAGACGCTCGCCCGCCCGTGGGCGCTGCCCGGCACCCCCGGCCTGGAGCACCGCATCGGCGGCATCGAGAAGCAGGACGGCACCGGCAACATCTCCTACGACCCGGCCAACCACGACTTCATGGTCCGCACCCGGCAGGCCAAGGTGGACGGCATCGCGGTGCCGCCGGTCGAGGTGGACGATCCGAGCGGCGAGGCCCGGGTGCTGGTCCTCGGCTGGGGGTCGACGTACGGGCCGATCACGGCGGCGGTGCGCCGGGTGCGGGCCGACGGCGGCGAGATCGCCCAGGCGCACCTGCGCCACCTGAACCCGTTCCCGGCCAACCTGGGCACGGTGCTGCGGAGTTACGACAAGGTCATCGTCCCCGAGATGAACCTCGGCCAGCTGGCGCTGCTGCTGCGCGCCAAGTACCTGGTGGACGCGGAGTCCTACAACCAGGTGCGCGGTCTGCCGTTCAAGGCGGCGCAGCTGGCGGACGTGCTGTGGGCGGCGATCGGCACCCTGGACGAGGAGGACCACCGATGAGCGAGCGCAGCGAGCGAACGATCAAGGGGTGCGTGTTTCGCGAAGCGACCGCCGAGCGCAGCGAGGTGGGCGCATGAGCGAGCAGCAGTTCCCCTCGTTGCGCCTGGTGCCGAAGACCGAGGAGCGGCAGACCGCGAAGGACTTCAAGACGGACCAGGAGGTGCGCTGGTGCCCCGGCTGCGGGGACTACGCGATCCTGGCGGCCGTGCAGTCGTTCATGCCGGAGCTGGGGATCAGACGGGAGAACACCGTCTTCGTCTCCGGCATCGGCTGTTCATCGCGTTTCCCCTACTACATGAACACCTACGGCGTGCACTCGATCCACGGTCGGGCGCCGGCGATCGCGACGGGCCTGGCCTCGTCGCGGCAGGACTTGAGCGTGTGGGTGGTGACGGGTGACGGCGACGCGCTGTCGATCGGCGGCAACCACCTGATCCACGCGCTGCGCCGCAACGTCAATCTGAAGATCCTGCTGTTCAACAACCGGATCTACGGCCTGACCAAGGGCCAGTACTCGCCGACCAGCGAGCTCGGCAAGATCACCAAGTCGACGCCGATGGGTTCGCTGGACGCCCCGTTCAACCCGCTGTCGCTGGCGATCGGCGCGGAGGCCTCGTTCGTCGCGCGGACGATCGACTCCGACCGCCAGCACCTGCAGTCGGTGCTGCGGGCGGCGGCGCTGCACGAGGGCACGGCGCTGGTGGAGATCTACCAGAACTGCAACATCTTCAACGACGGCGCGTTCGAGGTGCTGAAGGAGCCGGGCACCCGGGACGAGGCGCTGATCCGGCTGGAGCACGGCGCGCCGGTGCGCTTCGGCGCGGACGGCGGCCAGGGCGTGTTCCGGGGGCCGGACGGCGAGCTGTTCACGGCGGCGGTGACGTCGGACAACGAGGGTTCGCTGGTGGTGCACGACGCGCACGCGGCGAGTGCGACGGCGGCGTTCGCGCTGTCGCGGATCGCGGACGCGGACACGCTGCACCACACCCCGATCGGGGTGCTGCGGGACGTGCGGCGCCCGGTGTACGACGAGCTGATGGCGAACCAGCTGGCGACGGCGGTGGCGCACCGCGGCCCGGGCGACCTCGCCACGCTGCTGGCGGGCAACGACACGTGGACGGTCGACTGACGTCCTCCGCGCGTGCGACGGCGCCCCCTCGACCCGGCCGGTCGAGGGGGCGCCGTCGCGTGTGCCCGCCGCCGGTTACTGCCGGACCCACTCCACGACCTCGATCACGACCCCGTTCGGGTCGGTGACCTGGAACAGCTTCTCGCCCCACGGTTCCTGGCGCAGTTCCATGGTGATCCCCACGCCCTCGCCGCGAAGGCGCTCCTGCTCGGCGGCGGCGTCGGCGACGGTGAACGCGAGGATCACGCCGGCCGCGGTGTCGTCGCGGTAGCTCTCCGGCAGGACCTCGATGCCGCGCCGGAGGAACACCACGTTGACGCCCCCGCCCGGGTGGCCGAGGGAGACGAAGCCGTCGGCGGACATCAGTTCGGTGTAGGCGAAGTGCCGCTGGAGGAAGGCGGCGGACGCGGAGACGTCCGGGACGGTCAGGGAGACGACGGAGTCGGTGATCTGCACGGCGGTGGACCTCTCCTCGGAACAGGGCGTACGATTATCCCGTACGCAGTACACTATACATAGTACGGAGAAAGTGTCGAGGGGTCGGCCGCAAACGCCCGAAGGCGGGACTCCCGGGTGGGGGCCCCGCCTTCGGCGCGGTGGGTGGGGTGCGTCAGTAGACGCAGGGGATGCCGCCGTCGGACTGGGCGTCGACGCCGGGGCCCTGCATCGGCAGGGCGGCGGCCGGGTCGGCCGGAGCCTGCGAGGCGCCGGCGCCCGGGGCGGCGGGCTTGTCGCCGGCCGCGCCCGTGAAGGAGGTGCCGAGGGTGACGGTGACGTGGCCGGGCGAGGAGGAGGCCGACTCGGTGGCGGTCACGCCGTAGCGGGCGGCGATCTGGTCGGCGGCGTCCTTGGCACCCTTGCCGTAGACCACGGTGGTGGTCTTCGGCTTGGACGTCGCCTGGAGGACCTTGCCCTCCTTGAAGCCCATCGCCACGAGCGCCTTGGACTCCGACGCGCCGGCGCCCTTGACGGGGGAGGCGTCGTAGACGTTCACCGTGGCGGCCTCGGCCGCGGCGGGCGTCGTCGGCGCCTGGGCGGGCTGGGCCGCCTCGGTGGTGGGCGAGTCACCCGGGCCGCCGCCGGGTGCGGGCGCGGGTGCGGAGGCGTCGGCGTAGCCGAACACCTGCTTGACCACCTTCTGGATCTTGGACGGGGTGACGAGGTTGACGTCCTGGCCGTTCTTCTTGCCGAAGCCGTCGAAGGTGAGGGTGTTGAACTCGACGTTGCCGCCGGTCAGGGCCGGCGCCTGCTGGGCGAAGTCGAGGACGTTCCACTGGTTGTCGATGACCAGGTCCTTCTGCACGACGCCGAAGAGGTCCTTGAGCTTGCCCAGGTCGCTGATGATGCCGTCCTGCTTGAGCTTGTGCGTGACGGACGAGATGAAGGCCTGCTGGCGGTGGGTGCGGGCGAAGTCGCCGGAGTTCCCGTCCGGGCCGTCCAGGTTGTGCCGCTGGCGGACGAAGGACAGCGCCTGGGAGGCGTTGAGGTGGTTGATGCCCTTGTGGAAGTCGGCGCCGGAGCCCTGGCCCTCGATCGCCGGGTCCTTGGTGTCGTGGGTGAGGCACACGTCGATCGGCTGCACCGCCTTGGCGATGTCGTAGAAGCCCATCAGGTTGACCTCGGCGACGTGGTCGATCGGCTGGTCCAGGAAGGTCTGGACGGTGCGGATCGTCGCCGCGCGCCCGGCGTCGCGGCCGGCCTTCTCCAGGTCCGCGCCCTTGAGGCCCTTGGCCTGGAGCGCGGGCGTGGCCTTGTCCTTGGCGTTGCCGTAGGCCTCCTTGATCTTGGCCATGCCCATCTGGGTGCCGTCGCCCTTGAACGTCATGACGTAGTCGTCGCGGGGGATGGAGACGGCCTGGACCTTGCCGCCGCCCGCCGGTATGTGCAGCAGGATCAGGGAGTTGGTGTTGTAGCCGCCGATGTCGGAGCTGTGGCCGGCGTGCAGCTCGTCCTGGACGAACTCCGGGGGCAGGTCGGTGCCGTCCATGTTCTTGCGGCTGTCGAGGCCGATCAGCAGCAGGTTGACCGAGTTGTCCAGGTGCTTGGGCGCGTCCTTCTTCGTCTCGGCGATGGCGTTGGACGTCGTCATGCCGTCGGTGAGGGACGTGTACTCGTACCAGACCACGCCGCTGGACACGAAGACCGCGAGCGCCGTGGAGACGGCCGCCGTGCGGCCGGCGATGAGCAGTGGCGACCGGCGCGCGGCCGGTGCCTTCGGGGTCTGCGCGGCGCGTCGGGCCGCGCCGCGGCCCTCGCCGCCGGCGGGGTTCTCAGCCATGGTGCTTCCTCCCGTCCAGGACCACCCGGACCACGATCACCAGCACGGCCGCCCCTGCGGCCGCGGCCATCACGGGAAAGCCGTGGACGACCCACTTCGCGGAGCCGGTCGCCAGCGCCTTGCCCTTGTACGCGTCGCCGTCGGCCGCCAGTTCGGCGGCGGCCGTGACGCCGAGGACGACCAGCGGCGAGGCGCACAGCACCCACCACCAGCCGTTGCGGGTGCTCAGCGCCGCCGCCAGGCCCGTCCCGAGGACGGCGCCGGCCGCGAACGCGAAACCCATGCCGGGGCCGGAGAGCTCGTCGACGGCCGCGCCGAGCGCGGGCAGGACGAGGGCCAGCGCCGCGGGCAGCAGGGCGCCGCCGGGGCGGCGGCTCCGCGCCGGTGCGGCGCTCCGGCCCGCCGCGGCGGACCGTCCGGCCGCCGCGCCGCGCCCGGGGGCCGCGGACGGCTCGGGAGCCGCGGGCCGTCCCGGCCGCCGTTCCGGTTCCTGGGCGGAGGACGTCCGTCCTCGTCTTCCAGCCACGCACTCACCCCCGGTGTCTGCCGCGCCCGTGTGCCACGTCGGCGGCCTCACCCGGTCCCTCGGCGGGACGGCGTCGTGGTCGCTGTCGATGACTGGACGTCGGCGTTCGGCCGGCCGGTTCCCGCTGTCGGTCGGGGGCAGGCTCGCGTACAGGTTTCCTCTACACGGGTGTAGAGATCGAGCGCAGCATATAGCACCCCTGTTCGGCGCAGGTTTCGGGCCGAGGGCTCTCCGCGGTCTCCCGGCGACTTCCCCGCCCGGGCGCCGTCGGCCGTGGCGCCGATTGTCGCGGATGAGAAGGCGGTGAGAAAAGCGCTTCCCGAAAAGACGCTCCTGACCTGCGGTGATGCCGGGCTTTCCGGGTCGTTCGGGGGCGTTCGCGGGCACGGCGGACGGCGGGCTCAGGCCTCGTTGAATTCCCGCCAGCACAATGGCGCTCCCCGAGAGGCACCCGGAGGCGAGAGGAGGGGCGCGCAATGGCCGCCACCGTCACACCGCCGCCCGCGGCGGTCCGGCACCGGGCTCCGGAGGAGCTCGTCCCCGGCGCGGTGCTCGCCGCCGTCGCCCTCGGCGCGCTCGGCGTGCTCGCCCTGTGGTGGCGCGACACGGCCTTCGTGTCCGGCGCCGCGGGCTGGCTGAGCGGGGCCGGCCGGATCTCCGGCCTGCTCGCCGGGTACGCCGCGCCCGTCCTGCTGCTCCTCATGGCCCGGATCCCGCTGCTGGAGCGGGAGGTCGGCGCCGACCGGCTCGCTCGCTGGCACGCCTTCGGCGGCCGCTACCTGGTCGGCCTGGTCACCGTGCACGTCCTCACGATCGTGTGGGGCTACGCGCTGACCGACGGGCGCGGGGTGGTGGGGGAGGGCGTGGACATCGTCCTCCACTACCCCGACATGCTCAAGGCCACCGCCGGGACGCTCCTGCTGTTCGCCACCGGCGCGCTCTCCGCCCGGATCGCCCGCCGCCGCCTCGGCTACGACGCCTGGTTCTACCTGCACCTGGCCACCTACCTCGCCGTCGCGCTCGCCTTCGGCCACCAGCTCACCACCGGCGCCGACCTCGGCGACGGCCCCGCCCGCCCGGCCTGGTACGCCCTCTACCTGGGCACCCTCGCCGTGCTCGGCTGGTGCCGGCTGGCGCTGCCCTACCTGCGCGACCGGCGGCACCGGCTGCGGGTGGCCGAGGTGCGGCCGGAGGGCCCCGGAGTCGTGTCGGTGTTCCTCGTCGGTGAGCAGGTGGAGCGGCTGCGGGCCGAACCCGGGCAGTTCTTCCGCCTGGAGTTCAAGGCGCCCGGCCTGCGCTGGACCGCCAACCCGTACTCGCTGTCCGCGCCGGTGCGCCCGCCCTTCCTGCGCTTCACCGTCAAGGACCTCGGCGAGCACAGCGCCGCCGTCGCGAAGCTGGAGCCCGGCACCCCGGTGCGGGCCGAGGGCCCGTACGGCGCGTTCACCGGGCGGCGACAGCGGCGGCGCAAGGTGCTGCTGCTGGCGGCCGGGGTCGGCATCACCCCGCTGCGGGCGCTGTTCGAGACGCTGCCGGGCCAGGTGACGCTGGTCCAACGGGCCCGCCGCTCGGAGGACTTGCTGTTCCAGGACGAGCTCGCCGCGATCGCCGCCCGCCGCGGCGCCGCCGTCCACCCGGTGGTCGGCACCCGCGCCGAGGTCGGCGACCTCGGGGCCGTGCTGCGCCGGCTCGTCCCGGACCTCGCCCGGCACGAGGTGTTCCTCTGCGGCCCGGAGGAGTTCTCCGCGGACGCCGTCCGGGCCCTGCACGCGGCCGGCGTGCGCCGGATCCACCACGAGGCCTTCGGCTTCTGACCGTCCCTGCCCCGAAAGTCTCCGAAGCCCCAAGTCCCTGACCGTTCCCGACCGTTCCCGACGAGCAAGGGGAGTACCCACCGTGCGCAGAGCCGTCGTCGTCGGCAGCGCCACCGCCGCGGGCGTGATCCTGCTGCTGTCGCTCAAGCCGCACCAGGGCGCCGCGACCGCCGCCGCCCCGATCAGCTCCGGCAGCTCCGGCAGCTCGGGCGGCTCCGGTGGTACGTCCGGCACCTCCTCGGCGCCGCCCGCGCAGGCCTCGGACACCTCGGGCACCCGCGCGATCACCGGGGACTCCGTCGACACCCGGTACGGGCCGGTCCAGGTCAAGGTGACCCTCGCCGGCAAGAAGATCACCAGGATCGACGTGGTCAGGTACCCGAGCGAGAGCGGGCGGGACCGGTCCATCAACAGCTACGCCCTGCCGGTGCTCAACCAGGAGGCCCTCTCGGCCCAGAGCGCCGCGATCGACGTCGTCTCCGGCGCCACCTACACCAGCGACGGCTACACCCGCTCGCTGCAGAGCGCCCTCGACAAGGCGGGCTCATGACAGCGGGGGTGCGCAGGCACGCCGAGCACGTGATGGGGACGGTCTTCTCCTTCGCCGTTCACGGCGGCGGCCGGGAACTGGAGGACCTGCTCGCCCGGATCGTCGTGCGGCTGCACCGGATCGACGAGGTCTTCTCCCCTTATCGGGCGGACAGCGACATCAACCGGTTCGAGCGCGGGGAGATCGCCCTCGGCGCGTGCGACCCCGAGGTCGCGGAGGTGCTGGCCCGCTGCCGCGAGGTGGCGGCGCAGACGGACGGCTTCTTCACCATGCGGCCCGGCGGGGTGCTCGACCCGAGCGGCTGGGTCAAGGGCTGGGCGGTCGAGGAGGCCTCGCGGGCCCTGCGGGAGGCCGGCTACGGGCGGCACTGCGTGAGCGGCGGCGGCGACGTCCAGACGGCGGGCGGGCCCTGGCGGGTCGGCATCGCGGACCCGCTGCGGCCGGGGGAGGTGGTCGCCGTGGTCACCGGGAACGACGTCGCGGTGGCGACCTCGGGCACCGCCGAGCGCGGCGCCCACATCGTCGACCCGTACCGGGGGAGACCGGCGCAGGGCCTCGCCTCGCTGACCCTGGTCGGCGAACGGCTGGCGCGCGTCGACGCGTGGACGACGGCGGCCTTCGCGATGGGTCCCGACCGGGGCCTCGCCTGGGCGGCCGCCCAGCCGGGGATAGAGGCGCTCGCCGTCCTGCCGACCGGCGCCACCCGGTGGACCCCGGGCTTCCCGGCCCGCACGGACGCGGCGCGGGCGGTCGGATGACGGGGGAGGAGCGGCCCGAAGCCCGCCGCCGCAGGCGCACCTGCCGCCCGGCGGCACCGGTGGCCCCACCGCCGGCCCCGGCCACACCCCGCCCGGCCGGGGCCCCGCCGCGCCGCGCGGCCGGTCCCGTCGGGCCGGCTTCCGGCCGCGGCCCTCGCCCTCGTCCGGCCCCCGCCCCCGCCCGGCCCTCGCCCCCGGCAGGGCTTCCCCGGCCGGCCGCATCCCGGCCCTCGCCCCACTGCTATACACTGCACCGGCTAGTTTCCCATTCAGGACAGGAGTCGCCGTGGCGGTGACGAGCGGAGCAGGGCGCCCGGAGAAGCGGGTGGCCATCACGCGGGCCGCGACGGCGGTGTTCGGGCGCGAGGGGTACGTCCGCGCGAGCATGGACGCGATCGCGGCGGAGGCCGGCGTCTCGAAGCGCACGGTGTACAACCACTTCGCCGACAAGGAGACGCTCTTCCTGTCGGTCGCCCTGACGAGCTCCGCCGAACTGACCGGCACGATCCGCGAGTTGGCCGACCGCCGCCTCGGGAAGATCGTCGACCTGCGGCAGGACCTCACCGACTTCGCCGTCGACCGCGCGCACGCCGTCCTGTCCGCGGGCGATCACGGCGCGCTCGGCCGCGCGATCCGCGCCGAGGTGGCCAACATCCCGGCGGACGTCCTCGAGGCGTGGCTGGAGGCGGGCCCGATCGCCTCGCTGCGCGACCTCGCCGAGAGGTTCACGGCCCTGGCCGCCCGCGGGCTGCTGGCGGTCGACGATCCGGCCCTGGCCGCCGAGCAGTTCACGCTGCTGACCTTCCACGGCGTGGCCGACCGCTCCTTCTGGGGCGCGCTGCCGGTGCCGGAGCAGGAGGTCGGGCGGATCGCCGCCGTCGGGGTCGACGCGTTCCTCAAGGTCTACGGGGTGCCCGCGGGCACCCCGTAGACCGGGGGCGTCACTTCCAGACGACGCCCTTGCCGATGGTGTACGGGTCGGCCGAGTACTCGGCGCCCGCGACCTTGGAGGCCGCCGGCGCGAGCGACACGAAGCAGCCGACGGCGGACTGGCCGTTGGTGAAGCCCGGGGGCATCGGGCTGGCCGTGCACTTCGGGAAGGACGTGAAGATCGCCACGCCCTGCGCCCCGGAGCCGTCCGGCTGGAGTCCCCTGATGTGGGTCAGGGTGCTGTTGGACAGGTCGGTGGTGCCGACGTTGGTGAACTTGTAGTGGATGTAGTACGGCACCATGCCCGCGGCCTTGTCGCCGAGCTTGAGGCTGTCCAGGTCGGCCTGGGTGCCCTGCTCGATCGAGGTGACGGCCATGGCGATGCTGCCCTTGGTGCTGCCGGAGCTGAACGGCACCTGGACGGTGTCGCCGATCTTGGCGGTGGTCCCGGCTGCGGCGTCCTTGCCGGTGCCGGCGGCCAGGGCGCCCCCGGGCGCGGAGGCGGTGGGCGCGGCGGCCGGGGTCGTCGGCGCGGCGGCGCTCGGGGTGGCGGACGGCGCGGCCGCGGTGGTCGCCGGGGCCGCGGTCGTCGGGGCGGCGGGTGCGGCGGTCTTCGCCGTGTCGGACGACGAGTTGTCGTTGCAGGCGGTGAGCGTCAGCACGCCGACGACGGCGAGGCCGGCGAGCGCGCGCATGCCCGTACTGGAGGCGGAGCTGTTCACGTGTCGTTCCCCCGTGCTCGTGGACCGTCGGTCGGCGGTCCTCTCGGTGAACGTTGATAGCGCACGCCGGCGCACGGGCACCACGGCTTTGACGGCCTTTTGACCACGCCGTGACAGCCCGGCGACCATACCGGGACACGGCCCGGCGCGGGGGAGCGGGGTGCCGAACACCCCGCTCCCGCCGCGTTGTTGGACATCTACGGCAGCGCGGCGTGCTCGGCCCGGCTGGCCGCGAGCCGCTGCGCGGCGAGTGCGCCGGCCCGCGCGCGGTCGCCCCCGGTGAGCCGGGCGAGGATCGCCGCAAGGGGCCTGACCTGCCCGGCGGTCCCCCAGTGCCCTTCCGGGACCTCGGTGGGGAACACCCAGATCCGGCCGGGGTCGCGCGGCCAGGCCCCCTCCTCCGCGTCGAGGATCGCCTCGGTGACGTCGGCGACGCCCGGCGACCGGCAGCGCTTCGAGTACCGGCTGACACCGAAGGGCACGGACCTGCGGCCCACGCTGCTCGCGCTGCTGGAGTGGGGCGACAAGTACCTCGCCGACGAGGAGGGCCCGGGCGTCGTCGTCCGGCACGCGGCCGCGGACGACGAGGAGCCCTGCGACGAGCCGGTCGCCCTCGTCCTCGAATGCGCCGCCGGCCACACCCACCTGCCGTCCGGCGAGGTCTACCGGGCCTCGGGGCCGGGGGTGCGCTTCCTCCCGGCGTGACGCGTGCGAACCCGACCGAGCGGGCGCGGCGGTTGTCCGTATCCTCACCGAGTGCCCCTCATCAGCCTGCACGACCGGTCCGCCCTCGCCGCCCGCTTCCTGGCCGACCCGGCGCTCCACCTCTTCGAACTCGGCGACCTCGACGACACGCTGTGGCCCAACACCACCTGGTACACGACCGGTGGCCCGGTGGCCCTGCTCTACACGGGCGGCGGCATCCCGGTCCTGCTCGCCTTTGCCCGCCCGGCCGACGTCCCGGCGCTCGAAGCGCTCCTGGGCGAGCTGCGCCCGTTCCTGCCGCGCCGCTTCACGGCGATGCTGCCGGTGGGGGCTCACCGCGCCCTGGCGCCGGACTTCGGTGTCGAGCACCGTTCGACGCTGCTTCGCATGATGCTCCCGGACGGGCCTTCGCTCCCCGAACCCGCCTTCGAGTCCGCGTTGTTGACCGGCGACGACGTCCCCGACCTCCGCACGCTCCTCGCCGAGGCCTACCCCGAGTCCTGGTTCGACGAGCGACTCGTGCTCGGCGGCGGCTACGTCGGCCTCCGCGGTGCGGACGGCCGGCTGCTGGCCACGGCCGGCGTGCACGTCCACTCCGCCGCGTACGGCGTCGCCGTCCTCGGCAACGTGACCACCCGCCCGGACGCCCGGGGGCGGGGCCTCGCCCGCGCCTGCGTCACCGCGCTGTGCCGCCGCCTCGCGAGGACGGCCGCACACATCGGCCTCAACGTGCGCACGGACAACGCCCCGGCTATCCACCTCTACGAGCAGCTGGGATTCACCACCACCGCCACGTTCGAGGAGCTGGTGGTCGCGGCGCGCTGAGCTGCGGGGGTCGCGCGGGGGGTGTGGGGATCGTCACCGTTCCGGGGGGATGTTCGGGCGCCTACGATCGCGAGCGTGAACGACAGCTACTTCGAGCGCACCGGCGAGCGTCGCTTCAAGCCCACCGTCCACGCGGGCGGCGCCTGGAACGACGACGAACTGCACTTCAGCCCGGTGGGCGGCCTCGTCGTCCACGCGATCGAGCGGCACCGGGCGCAGACGGGCGCGGCGGGCGGACTGGCGCTGTCGCGGATCGCCTTCGACATCCTGGGCCGGCTCGCCGTCGACGAGTGCGAGATCACCGTCGAGACCATCCGGCCGGGGCGGACGGTCGAGCTGGTGGAGGCGGTCCTGGTCATCGGGGAGCGGGCGGTGATCCGCGCCCGCGCCTGGTACCTGGCGACCTCCGACACGTCGGCCGTGGCCGGCAGCCCGGTCGAACCCCTCGCCGGGCCAGGGGAGTTCGAGCCGTGGCCGATGAGCGAGCTGTGGGACGGCGGCTACATCGCGTCGATCGACGTCCGGCGCCGGGAGCTGGCGCAGGGCCGGGCCCAGGCCTGGATCGGCAGTGAGGTCGGGCTGGTGGCGGGCGAGGAGATCGGCCCGCTCGCGTCGTTCGTCGCCCTGGTGGACACGGCGAACGGGATCGCGGTGCGGCAGGACCACACGGAGTGGATGTTCCCGAACGTGGACCTCACCATCCACCTGCACCGGCAGCCCGAGGGCCGCTGGACGGGGATGGACACGACCGTCACCTTCGGCCCGACAGGGCACGGCCTGACCAGCACCGTCCTGCACGACGTCCACGGCCCGGTGGGCTCCGCGCAGCAGTCGCTCACCGTGCGGTCGCTGGGGGTCTCGCCGGGGGCGTGAAAACCGCTGGGTGTTCGGTCGGCGGAGACCTACCATCGCGCGAATGACCACTCATGAAGCGATACTCGACGCCGCCCTCGCCCGCATCACCGCCGGCTACGTGTACCCCGAGAAGACGGCGGCGATCGAGGCGGCGATCCGCGGCCGGCTGGCCGAAGGCGCGTACGAGGGCCTGCCCGAGCAGGAGCTGTGCGAGCAGGTGACGCGGGACCTGCAAGCGGTGTGTCCCGACAAGCACCTGCGGCTGCTGTGGAGCGAGGAGCCGCAGTCGATGGACGAGGAGCCGGAGAGCGTCGCCCGGGAGCGGTTCGCCCAGTACGCGCGGGCGAACAACTACGGCGTGCGGCGCGTGGAGCAGCTGGACGGCAACATCGGCTACCTCGACCTCCGGATGATCGCCCCGGCGGAGCTCGGCGGCCCGGCGTTCGCGGCGGCGATGCAACTGCTGGCGCCGACCGAGGCGTTGATCATCGACCTGCGTGAATGCGCCGGCGGGGCGCCGGAGGGCGTGCAGCTGTGGTGCAGCTACCTCTTCGCGAACGACGAGGTGCACCTCAACGACATCTATGAGCGGAAGGCGGACAGCATCCGGCAGTACTGGACGCTGGGACACCTCGCCGCGCCGCGCTACCTGGACCGCCGGGTGGTCGTGCTGACCAGTGACTTCACGTTCTCGGGCGGAGAGGAACTGGCCTACAACCTGAAGACACTGAAGCGCGGCACGCTGGTCGGCGAGACGACCAGGGGAGGCGCCCACCCCACGGCCCGCATCCCGGTGGCCCCGCACGTGATGGTGACGGTCCCGACGGCCCGCTCGATCAACCCGGTGACGGGCACGAACTGGGAGGGCGTCGGCGTGGAGCCCGACGTGAAGGTCCCGGCCGAGGATGCCCTGGAGGCCGCCCTGAACCTCCTGCGGTGAGGTCCCGCGCCCCGGCTGTTGGCCGGCCGCCGACGCCCGGGGCGTAGCGTTCACCTGCGTCGCATTGCAACGATCCGACCTGTTCGTTGCATTACTCTTCAGGGGCTCTGCAACGATTTATTGGCTCTGACCTGCTGTGATGGCAGTTTCTCGCAACGAATGTGTTGCCGCTAACTAGAAAGCAACGTAGCTTTTCCATCGTCAGAAACGGCGAGGGCAACCAGGCCCCGCCGCTGATCGAAGGAGAAGACGATGCAGACGTTCGCCACCCCCGCCCCGGTCGCCGCCGTCCTCGACGTCCCCGCGGGCCGCATCCGCCTCATCGCGGCCGACCGCGCCGAGACCACCGTCGAGGTCCGGCCGGCCAACGCCGCCAAGGGCCGTGACGTGAAGGCGGCCGAGCGGATCGAGGTCGGGTACGCCGACGGTGTCCTGCGGATCGCGGCCCGGGAGGCGGAGAGCCGGATGCTCGGCAACTCCGGCTCGGTCGAGGTCACCGTCCACCTGCCGTCCGGATCCCGCGTCGAGGCGAAGGCGGCCGACGCCGAACTGCGCGGCGTGGGACGGCTCGGCGAGGTCGCGTTCGAGGGCGCTCGGGCCACGGTGGAGCTCGCCGAGGTCGCCGAGGCCCGGCTCACCGTCCAGGCCGGCGACATCACCGTCGGCCGTCTGAACGGCCCGGCCACGGTCACCGCCCAGCAGGGCGACATCCGCATCGGCGAGGCGGTGCGCGGCGAGGTCGTGCTGGAGACGCAGTCCGGGGAGATCTCGGTCGGTGCCGCCCGTGGGGTGTCCGCCTCGCTGGACGCCGGCACCTCCTACGGCCGGATCCACAACTCGCTCCGGAACACCGAGGGCACCGCCGACCTGCGCGTCCGGGCGACCACCGCCTACGGCGACATCACCGCCCGCAGCATCTGAACCGCCCCGCCCGTCCCGACCACGTCCGAACTTTCCGAAACGAGGCACACCATGAGCATCAACCACGCTGCTTGGACCGGCATGGTGCAGGTCGAGGACACGGCCCTGGCCGTCACCGACACCGGCGGGTCCGGCACTCCGGTGGTCTACCTGAACGGGTCCTACGCGGACCAGTCGCACTGGCGGCGCGTGATCGCCGAACTCGGCCCCGGCTACCGGCACATCACCTTCGACGAGCGGGCCCGCGGCAAGTCGGCGCGGTCGGCGGACTACTCGTTCGAGGCGTGCCTGCGCGACGTCGACGCGGTGCTGGCGGCGCGGGGCGTGGAACGGCCGATCCTGGTGGGCTGGTCGTACGGCGCACTGGTCGCGGTGAACTGGGCCGCCCGCAACCCCGGGCGCGTGGCGGGCGTGGTCTCTGTCGACGGCGCCATGCCCAGTCCGAGCGGCTGGCTCGACGACGCGGCGCGGGCCAAGATCCGCAAGCTGTTCCGCCGCCTGAGCCCGCTCTTCCCGATCTGCCGCCCGCTCGGCATGGCCGCCCGGATGAACGCCGCCCAGCACGCCGACATCAACTTCCAGGCCATCGAACTCTGCGCGCCGACCGCCCTCGAACCGGTCCTCGACGGCCTGACCGCACCGACCCGCTACGTGGTCGCCACCGGCGGCAACCTCGGCGCCAAGGAGAAGGACATCGAGCAGTTCCGCGCCAACCTCGAACCGGTGCTCGCCCGCAACCCGAACATCGAGGTCAGCGCCAAGGTCCCGAGCAACCACTCCAAGATCCTCCGCAAGGACTTCCGCGCCGTCGCCGCCGCGGCCCGCGAGCTCGCCACCACCCGCGACCGCCAGGCTGCATGAGCGGTGCGAGCGGTCCGCCGTCCATCCGGAGCTGCGGGACTCCTGCGCCCCGACCGAGCGATTCACACCCAGTGCCTTCGGCTTCAGCACTTCTTGGAGAAGAGGGCGAGTCCCTAGCTCGGTTGAGGCCGGCTGGACCACCAGACCGAGGCGAAGAGGAACACGCCGGGGAGGATGCCGGCGACGGTGGAGACGGCGGCTGCGGGGGCGCCGAGGAAGGCCAGGGCCATGCCGACGGCGCCGCAGGCTGCCATCGAGCCGCCGAGGACGCGGAGTTGGGGGCGGCTCCAGGCGGTCGCGAGGCCGAAGAAGTGGACGCCGACGACGAAGGCGATCCAGCCGACGGTGGCGGTGGGCGTGTGGAAGGCCTTGTTGATGACGGCGAGGCCGGCGGCTATGCCCACCACTTCGGCGGCGGCGACGAGCCAGTAGCGACCACCGAACCGGGGTTCGGGAGCGGTGGTCGCCTCGGGAGCGGGTCGGCGGTTGAAGAGACCGAGGAAGAGGAAGGCCGCGACCGCGAGGACCCGGAGGGGGACGGAGACGGGGTCGGGGAGGGCGCCGGCGTTGGCCTGGACGAAGACGAGCCCGAAGCTCGACCCGATGAGCCTGGTGGCTCGGACTCTGTTCATGATCGGGAAGATACCCCCCGGCTGTGCGGACCGAGGGGCGGGCCTCAGGTCAGGTGGTCGAACTCCCCGGCCTCGGCCCCGAGGACGAGGGTCCGGAGCCTGGCGGTGGCCCCGCCCCGGCCAGGCCGACGGAAAAGCGCAGGAAGTCGATCCAGCCGACTTCCTGCGCCGTCGAAAGAGTGGGGCGGATGCGGGAACCGGTGGGATTCGAACCCACGGGCAGACTCGGAGCAGGGCCGCTCCTCCTCCGCCGATCGATGCACGGGGGTCCTCCGGTGCATCGATTGCAATGGGCCGCTCTGCCACGGGCCGCATCCTGCGGGATTGCGCGGTCCCGCTGTCCGCGATCCTACGAAGTTCCGCACCGGGCACGCGACCGGTTTGCCGGGGCGGCGCTCCGCCCTCCGGCCCGATAACCGCTGTACTCCCCACCCCAGGCCCGATATCTTCGCGCCGCCCCCGTCCCGCACCCGGATCGGAACCCCTTGAGCGATCAACTCACCGCCGGCCTCATCGGCCTGGGCGTCATCGCCGTCGACGTCCTGACGCCCCTCGTGGGCGCCGTCGTCGCCGCGAACCACATCCGCAAGAGGGGCCGCAACGCCCGCCTCGCCATGGCCGGTTGCCTGGTCATGGCACTCGCGCCGGTCGTCTCCACCATCGCCCTGACGCTCTGGTTGGAACCGCTGATCCGCGCCACCGATCCGGTCCTGGGGGCCAACCTGGTCCCGCTGTTCACCCTGCCCTTCCAACTGGTCGGGTTCGGACTCCTGCTCGCCGGCGCCCTGTCCGAGCCGAAGCCCCGCCCCGCGCAGCCCCTCCCGCCGATCCAGGTCGAGCTCGAGGTCGAGGCCGAGGCCGCGCAGGGCTGAGTCGCTACACGGCCCGCAGCAGCAGGTGCCCGCGCCGGAAGCGCTCGTTCTCGCCGGGCTCCCGCAGCATCCGGCCGACCTCCGTGAACCCCGCCTCGCCCGCGAGCCGCGCGAGTTCGTCGATCGGCCACCGGTAGGCCGTCGTCACCTTGTGGTCGAACGGCGTCACCGGGTCCCCCTCGGCTTCGAAGAAGCCGAGCAGGACGTGCCCGTCGGCGGCCACCACCCGCCTGAACTCGCCCAGGTACGAGGGGACGTCCGCCGGAGGTGTGTGGATCAGCGAGTACCAGGAGACGGCCCCGGCCAGCGACCCGTCCGCCGCCTCCAGCGCGTCCATCGACCCGACGTCGAACCGGATGCCCGGGTACGTTTCGCGGGCGATCCCGACGAGCGCGGGGGACAGGTCGACGCCGAAGACGTCGAGGCCGAGCCCGCGCAGGAACGCGGACACGTACCCCGGCCCGCAGCCTAGGTCCGCGACCGGGCCCGGAACGCCGCCGGACCGCACGACGTCCGCGAAGGCGGTGACGAACGAGCGGTCCAGCGGGAGGTGCGCGAGCCCGTCGCGGACGAGGTCGGCGTAGCGGACGGCGACGGCGTCGTACGCGCCGGCGGTGGTCTGGTGATGTGACGAGAGTTCAGGCACGGGCGACGACCCTAGTGCCGCTCAGCGTCGCGCGTGCCGGATCCTCAGCCGCCCGTACCCCATGGCGCCGGAGAACCGGATCGTCGGCCCGCCGCCGGAGGTGCTCCGCGGGGGCCGGTAGACGGTGTCCTTCCAGCCGCTCGTCAGGCCGTCCAGGTCGACGACCGCGTCCCTGGGCACGGTGATCTTCGCCCGGCCGGTGCCGAGGCCCAGCACGATGTCGATCACCGGATGCTCGATGACCGCCTTGGAGAGGTCCAGGTGCACCCGGGCGAACGCCGATTCGACCCTGAGGGTGCGCGGCACCCGCCACGAGCCGCGCCGGACGATCCGCCCGCCGAGGGCGCCGATCGTGGCGGTGGTGCCGGGCTTCTCCGGCGGGAGCGGGCCCAGGGCCTGGACGAGGTCGCCCTGGGTGCGGGCGACGAGCAGCCGGTCGAGGCGCTCGTCCATCTCCTCGTGCGTGATGTGGCCTTCGGCGTACGCCTCTTGGAGACGCTGGACGGCGGTGTCGCGGTCGCTTTCGCGGGCCGGGGGCGAGGGTTCCTGCGGCAGGGAGCTCACGAGTCCCACTCTAGAACGAGCCTGGCGCCGGAAGTCGGCCCTCCGGGTACGTCGCGACGCCCCGTCGGGGTGATCGTCATGTCGTCGGACAAGCGGGATAACCTCGTTCGCGCATATTCGCGCGTACCGCGCACAGCGGAATACCGGGCACGACGGGGGATCGGACCATGGAACGCAAGGACGGCGGCGACGAACGCCTGGCAGCCGAGGGTGAAGTGGCGGTCGCCCGCCTGGCGATCGATTCCGGGGACCTGCCGCACGCCGCCGACCACCTCGCCGACGCGATGATCACCGACCCCCAACTGCCCGAGCTGCACGAGGCCCTGGCCGAGCTGTGCGCCGCCGCCGGAGGCCCGGCCGCCGCCCGCGAGCTCTTCCCGCTCGACGGCCAGGTCTTCCTCGGCACCGTCGTCTGCCGGGCCCACGTCGAGGCGGCGGCCGGCGACTGGGACGCGGCGATCGGCATGCTCGCCTCCGCCGTCCAGTTCGACCCCGGCAGACCCTGGGCGCCCGCCTGGCTGGCCCGCGAGGACCTGCCGGGCCTGGTCGACCCGGACGCCGTCGCCCAGGCCGTCGCCCGTGCCTCCGGCGGGCTGCCCGACCCGCTGCCCGCCGAACTCGCCGACGCCGTCCGCCCGTTCGACACCTTCGTGCGGGCCGTCGTGGACCGCCACCCCGACCACGCCCTGCTCCTCGCGATGGCCTCCGGCCTGACCCGCCGCCTCGGCACCACCGCCCGCGCCGTCGAACTCGCCGAGCACGCCCACCGCCTGGCCCCCGGCTACATGCCGTCCGTCATGCTCGGCAACGCCCTGCGCGCCGACGGCCGCCCGGAGCAGGCGCTCGCCGTGTGGGAGGCCGAACTGCGCCGCGTCGCGCCGGACCAGGACGACTCCAGCAGCTACCTCGCCGTCGACGTCGCCGAGCTCTACGGGACGCTCGGCCGCCCCGCCGAGGGACTGCCCTGGCTGGAGCGCGTCCTCGCGGCCGACCCCGCCCACCCCAAGGCCGGACCGGCGATCCACGGGCTGCGCCACGCCGTCGACGGGGACGCCGCCCACCTGCTCGCGCTCGCCGACCACCACCGTGCCCACCCCGACCACGACTACGCCCAGGACCTCCTCGAACGCCTCGGCCACCGCGCACCCTGGCTCGGCCTCGTCCCCGGCGCCACCGAGGCGACCGTCAACGTGCTCCACCAGGTGCTGGAGGCGCCCGGCACCACGCGCGACACCGAGATCGACTGCACGGCCTCCACCGTCGAGCCGCCCAGCTCGCTGCTGGCCGTCCACCTCGCGCTGCCGCGCACCACCGTCGGCTACCGGTCGGTCGGCACCCCCGACCCGCGCCTGCCGCTGGCCGAGCCCACCACCACGCTGTGGACCTGGGACGGCACCGACCCGCGCCCCGCCGTCGCCCCGCCCGCCGCCGCGAGCGCCGAACTCGTCCGGGCCACCGCCGAACTCGTCTGGCCGACCGTCCCCGCCGCCTACGACCACGCCGTCCGGCTCGCCGGGCTGCCGCTCGACGACCTCGTCGGCGTCCTCGCGCACCCGCCCGCGCCGCGCGAGGACGAGCTCGGGCGGGCGCTGCTCGCCCACCAGCCCGAGCTGTGGGTGCGCGCCGTCCAGACCTTCGCGTGCCTGGGCATCGCCCACCACCGCACCGACCAGCCGTGGGCCGGGTCCGACCGCCGCCGCGTCCTGCTCGACCTGCTGCTCGGCCCCGAGGACTGGGTGGTCGAGGCGGCCGGCTTCGCGCTCGTCGCGATCGGCTGGACGCACCCCGGGACGCGCGCCGACATCGCCGCCCAGCTCGGGCGGCGGCTGCGCTACTGCGCGGAGGCGGACCGCACCCGGGTGGTGACGATCCTGCGGTCCGTGGGCCAACTGGCGCTCGCGGCGCCGTGGTTGCCGGCGGAGGAGCTCGACCGGGCGCGCCGCTTCGTCGCCGGCGAGGCGGACGGGACGCCCGAGCCGGCGAAGCCGGGACCTTCGAGGCCCGAGGCCGCACCGCGGCCGAAGCCGGGCTTCCTGCGCCGGCTCTTCGGACGCGGCTGAGGCGCGCTCGGGCGCTCGGCCGCTCCGGGCACACGTGCGCGTCGGCGGCGTCGAACCGCCAGTAGCCCGCCGACCCGCAGGTGCCCCCGAACGTGCTCCCGGACCGCGGACTAGACGCCCGGCAGCGGATCCTGGTCGACGTCGTGCCGCGGGACGCGCTCGGCGGGGTCGCGGCACTCGGGGCCGAGCCGCAGGATGCGGGACTCCGGGTCGTGCAGCGGCCGGTGGCAGCGGCGGCAGGTGACGCGGTGGCGGACGGCCTCCGGGGTGTCCGTCCCGGGCAGCGGATCGGGGGAGCTGGTCATGGTGAGACCGTAACGAAGCGGGCGCCGTGAAAGGATCCCCCCATGGCCACCGACCGCACCAGCGCAGGAGACCCGGCGCGCACCCTCGCCCTCCTCTGGGGCCTGACCGCCGAGGAGAAGCCCGGCCGGCGCGGCCCCCGGCAGGCCCGCTCGACCGGCGAGATCGCGGCGGCGGCCGTCGCGCTCGCCGACGCCGAGGGCGTGGACGCGGTCACCATGCGGCGCATGGCGCAGGAGCTCGGCCTGTCCCCGATGGCGCTCTACACGTACGTGCCCGGCAAGGCCGAACTGCTCGACCTGATGCTCGACACCGTCTACGCGACGATGCCCCGCACCGCCCCCGCCGGCGACGGCTGGCGTGCCCGCGTGACGGCCGTCGCCGACGACAACCGGGCGCTGCACCGGGCCCACCCGTGGATCGCGGCCGTCTCCACCAGCCGCCCGCCGCTGGGCCCGGGCCTGATGGCCAAGTACGAGTACGAGCTGCGCGCCTTCGAGGGCACCGGCCTGCCGGACGTCGACCTGGATGCGGCGCTCACCCACGTGCTCGGCTTCGTCCAGACCTGCGCCCGGATGGCCTCCGACGAGCGGGCCGCGCAGCAGGACAGCGCGATGACGGACGAGCAGTGGTGGGCCGCCAACGCCGATCTGCTGGCCCGGGTCTTCGACGCCGAGCGCTACCCGGTGGCGGCCCGCGTCGGCGCCGCCGCGGGCGCGGCGCACGGCGGCGCCTACGACCCGGACCACGCCTACGCGTTCGGCCTCGCGCGCGTGCTGGACGGCCTGGCCGCGCTGGTCACGAAGTGGTAGGCCGCCCGTCGTACTCCTCGCGGGCGGCCAGCACCTCGGGCACCCGCCGCTCCGACCACAGTGCGAGCCCCGCGACCAGCTCGGCGGCCTCGTGCCCGAGCGGCGTGAGGCTGTAGTCGACCCGGGGCGGGATCACCGGGTGGGCCTCGCGGAGCACGAAGCCGTCGCGCTCCAGCGTCTGGAGGGTCTGGGCGAGCATCTTCTCGCTGACTCCGGTGACCCGGCGGCGCAGCTCGCTGAAGCGGTAGCCGCGCTCGCGCAGCGCCCACAGGACGAGCACGCCCCAGCGGCTGGTGACGTGCTCCAGCACGCCCCGGGACGGGCACATGCGGTCGAAGACGTCGGCCGGGGGGAGCTTCTCGATTACCTTCACGTCAGTACCCTACTTTGAAGTGCGTACTTTCGAAAGGTTAGTGCAGTCCCTAGGGTGAGTTCCGAGGGCAACACCACCGCATCCCTGAGGAGCACTCCCATGTACGTCGTCACCGGTGCCACCGGCCAGCTCGGCCGCCTCGTCGTCGAGGGCCTGCTGGCCGCCGTCCCCGCGGGCGAGGTCGCGGTCGCCGTCCGCTCCGCCGAGAAGGCGGCCGACCTGGCCGCGCGCGGTGTCGCCGTCCGCGTGGTCGACTACGACGAGCCCGGGACCCTGGCCGGCGCCTTCGCGGCCGGCGACCGGGTGCTGCTGATCTCGGGCAGCGAGGTCGGCCGCCGCATCCCGCAGCACCGCGCCGTGATCGACGCCGCGAAGGCGGCCGGGGTCGCGCTGCTCGCCTACACGAGCGCGCCGGGCGCGGCCACCTTCCGGCTGGTCGACGAGCACCGGGCGACGGAGGAGCTGATCGCGGAGTCCGGCCTGCCGTCCGTCCTGCTGCGCAACGGCTGGTACACCGAGAACTACCTGGGCGACGCGGCCGGCACGGTCGCCCGCGGCGTGGTGCTCGGCAGCGCGGGCGAGGGCCGGGTGGCCACCGCCCCGCGCAAGGACTACGCGGACGCGGCCGTCGCCGTCCTGCTCGGCGAGGGCCACGAGGGCCGGGTCTACGAGCTGAGCGGCGACACCGCGTGGAGCCTGCCCGAGCTCGCCGCCGAGCTGGCCGCGGCATCGGGCGAGCCGGTCGCGCACCGCGACGTGACCCCGGCCGAGCACCGCGGGGTGCTGGTCGGCGCGGGCCTGCCGGAGGGCTTCGCCGAGGTGCTGGTGGACGTCGACGCCGGCATCGCGCGCGGCGAGCTGGCCGGCACCCCGGGCGACCTCGCCCGCCTGATCGGCCGCCCGACCGTTCCGCTCGCCGAGTCCGTCCGCGCGGCGCTCAACGCGTGACCCGCACCCGCCCTGACCTGGGCGTTCTCGCCCCTTGGGCGCTGTCATGACCAAAATCCGGAAACGGAGATGACAGTCCGCCCTCCCGCCCGCTACCGTCACCTCGACATACGCGCGCGCGGAGGGCAGGCGGCAGATGCCGGACACAACGAAGCAGGAGAGCGGCAACGGCATCTGGTACGGAGCCGCGGCCTACGGCATCTGGGGGCTCTTCCCGCTGTTCTGGCCGCTGCTGGAGCCCGCCGCCGCCGACGAGATCGTGGCCAACCGGATGGTCTGGTCCCTCGTCGCGGTCGTGGGGCTGCTGGCCTTCCAGCGGCACTGGGGCTGGATACGCCCGCTGCTGCGCCAGCCCCGCCGGGTCGCGATGCTGGCTGGCGCGGCCACCGTGATCACGGTCAACTGGGGCGTCTACATCTGGGCGGTCAACAGCGGCCACGTCGTCGAGACCAGCCTCGGCTACTTCATCAACCCGCTCGTGACGATCGGCTTCGGCGTCCTGGTCCTCAAGGAGCGGCTGCGCGTCGCGCAGTGGACGGCGGTCGGCGTCGGCGCGGCGGCGGTCGCGGTGCTCACCGTCGCGTACGGGCAGCTGCCCTGGATCGCGCTCACCCTGGCGCTGTCCTTCGCCACCTACGGCCTGCTGAAGAAGACGGTCGGGCTGAGCGGCGTGGAGAGCCTGGCGGCGGAGAGCGCCTTCATGTTCCCGTTCGCCCTGGCCTACCTGGTCTACCTGGAGGTCAGCGGGCGCGGCACCTTCGGCCACGCGGTGGCCGGCTCGTACGGCTGGGGCCACTCCGGCCTGCTGGCGCTCAGCGGCGTCATCACCGCGATCCCGCTGCTGTGCTTCGGCGCGGCGGCCGTGCGGGTGCCGCTGACGATGCTCGGGCTGCTGCAGTACCTGGCGCCGGTGTTCCAGTTCCTGATCGGCGTCGCGGTGTTCCACGAGTCGATGCCGCCCGCGCGCTGGGCCGGCTTCGGCCTGGTCTGGGTGGCGCTGGCCGTCCTCACCTGGGACGCGCTGCGCCGGGTGCGGGCCGACCGCGCGGAGCGGGCGGCCGCGGCACGCACGCCGCGACCGGCCCCCGCCCCGGCGGCCACCCGGTAGGACACCTCTGGTGCCACGGCACCAGGGAGACGCGGTCAGGCGCTGATGTCCCGGCTGGAGAACCGCGCCCAGGCCGCCGAGCCGAACACGGCGACGTAGCCGGCCTGCAGGGCGAGGTTCTTCAGCACGCTGTCCCAGTACATCGGCTGGCGCAGCAGGTCCGCGAAGCTCAGCCAGTAGTGGGTGAACAGGAACGGCCGGATCGCGTCCAGCTGCGGGAAGTTGTCCAGGATCTGGACGGTGATCACCAGCACCACGGTGGCGGCCATCGCCGCGATGCCGCTGCCGGTGAGCGTCGAGACGAACAGCCCGATCGCCACCAGCCCGGCCAGCGAGAGCGCCACCACCGCGGCCACCAGCAGCGCCCGCGGCAAGGCCTCGCCGAGGCCGATGGTGTCGCCGGACAGCAGCGTCACCTTGCCGAGCGGGAACAGCGCGGCGCCGGTGGCCAGGGCCGTCAGCGCGACGGCCGCGGTGGCCGCCAGGCAGAAGGCGAGCCCGGCGGTGAACTTGGCGGCCAGCAGCCGCGTCCGCCCGGCCGGGGCGACCAGCAGGTAGCGCAGCGTCCCGGTGGCGGCCTCGCCGGCCACCGAGTCCCCGGCGACGACGCCGACCGTCATCGGCAGGAAGACCGGCAGCGCCACGGCGAGCGCGGTGAACACCAGGAACAGGCCGTTCTGGGTGGTCTGCGCGATGAAGCTCGGACCGCCGTCCCCGTGCGGGCCGTCCGTGTTGACCTTGATGACCACGCCGATCAGGACCGGCAGCGCCGCCAGGATCGCCAGCAGCACCAGGGTCCGCATCCGGCGGAAGGTCAGGTGCAGCTCGTTGCGGAACAGCGCCAGGAAGCCGGACGCCGTCTGCGGCCGCCGCCCGGCGGCCCGTGACCCGCCTCCGGGCGCGACCGCCACCGCCTCAGCCCGCGACATCGAAGCCCTCCCCGGTCAGCGCCACGAAGGCGTCCTCCAACGTGCCCCGTTCCAGGCCGAACCCGTGCACCCGCACGCCGGCCTCCACCAGCGCCGCGCACAGCTTCGGCAGCGTCGAGTCGTCGACGGCGGCGAGCTCGGCGTCCACCCGGTCCTCGCCGCGCACGACGTCGGCGACCTGGTGGGCCGCGAGCACCTCGGCGGCCCGGTCGGCGTCCGGCGTGCGCACCACCAGCCGGCCCTGGGCCCGGGCGGCCAGCTCGGCGACGGTGCCCTGCACCACCAGCCGGCCGCGGGACATCACCGCGGCGTGCGTGCAGACCTGCTCGATCTCGTCGAGCAGGTGCGAGGAGAGGAACACCGTGGTGCCCTCCGCCGCGACCTCCCGCACCAGCGTCCGGATCTCCCGCATGCCCTGCGGGTCCAGGCCATTGGTCGGCTCGTCCAGCACCAGCAGTTCGCGCGGCTGGAGCAGCGCCGAGGCCAGGCCGAGCCGCTGCTTCATGCCGAGCGAGTACGCGCGGGCCTTCTTGCCCGCCGCCGCGGTGAGCCCGACCCGCTCCAGCGCCTCGTCGACGCGGCGGGCGCGGGTGCGCGGGTCGGCCGTCGGGTCGGCGGCGTCGAACCGGGCGAGGTTGTCGCGGCCGGACAGGAAGCCGTACAGCGCGGGGCCCTCGATCAGCGCGCCCACCCGGGGCAGCACGGTCGCGACGGACTGCGGCATCGGCTCGCCGAGCACGGTGGCCGCGCCGGAGGTGGGGACGATCAGGCCCATCAGCATGCGGATGGTCGTGGTCTTGCCGGAGCCGTTGGGGCCGAGGAAGCCGAAGACCGAGCCGCGCGGGACGGCCAGGTCCAGGCCGTCGACGGCGAGCTGGCCGCCCCGGAAGCGCTTGGTGAGCCCGCGCGTGCGGATCACGTCGTCGGAGTGGGTGGGGGCGGGGGCGGCAGCGGGAACGGGGGCCGGGCGCGCCTCGGCGCCCCGGCCCCCGGCCGACTCCGTAACGTCCCCCGTTACGGGAGTCTTCGTCACCCCTACTTCACCCCGGCCGCGTTCTGCAGGACGGACTGCGTGACGGCGCCGGCGAACACCCGGCCGTCGTCGGTGATCAGGACGTTGAGCACCTTGGTGCTGATCAGCGTGCCGCCGGCGACCGGCTTGCCGAGCGCCTTGGCCAGGGCCGCCGGGTTCTGGAACGAACCGTGGCCGCCGTGCTTGCCGTCCTTGGCGCCGTTCGCGCCGTTCGCGCCGCTCGCGCCGTTCGCACCGTTCGCGCCGTTCGCGCCGCTCGCCGGCGTGCCCTCCGGACCGCTCGGCAGGTGCGCGGCGATCACCGAGGTCCAGCCCTCGCCGATCACGTTCGTCCCGCCCTGCTCGCCGGCCTCCTTCTTGCCGTCCGGGCCGCGCTCGGCGTCCGCCTTCCCGCCCGCCTGCTCGCCCGCCTGCTTGTCGTCCGCCTTGTGCTCCGTCACCTTGGCGCCCTTGGGCACGGTGAAGTCGAAGGTCTTGGCGGCCGGCTTCGCGAAGGAGACGTCGGTGAAGCGCACGTCCAGTACGGCGCCGCCGTCGGTGCCCAGCACCTTGACCGCGAGCGGCACGCCGTTGTCGGCGGCCACCGCGATGCGGACCTCGGAGATCGTCGAGCCGGACTGCTTCGGCTTGACGCTCAGCTGGTAGGCGTTCTGCCCGGCCACCTTGGCGGTGCCGGCCACGGTGACGGAGGTGGTGCTCGCGCTCTCCGTCAGGAACTGCCTGGCGGCCTCCTGCGGCGTCGTCGGCACACCGGCCAGCGGGGCCTTCGGGTGCTCGGCGCCCTGGTGCTTGGCGGCCTGACCGGTCAGGTGCACGGCCTGGTTGGTCGAGCTGTCCCAGGCCCAGCCCTGGTCGCCGTTGTGGACCAGGGTGTAGCCGGCCATGTTCTCCAGCAGGTCGAGCCGCTGGTGGTCCGGCCCGTCCACCGCGATCCGCAGCGTCTGGTCGCCGCCCAGCAGACCGAGCAGCTTGGCCTGCGGATCGGCCGACGAGCCGCCCTGCCCGCCGCCGCGCCCGGCCGCGGCACCGAGGCCGCCGGCCGCCGCCCCGAGCAGCTGGCTGGGCACCCCGAGGTCGGTCGAGAGCGAGACCGTGCCGGAGAGTGCCTGGGTGTCCGAGGCGAGCGCCTTGGCCACCACCTGCTCCGCCGTCAGCGAGGGGAGGTCCGGCGGGGAGTCGGCGGCCAGTGCGGGCACCAGCCCGATACCCGTGGCGACCGCCGCGGCCACCGCCACCGGCACGCCCGCGCGCATCAGGGTGCGCCGCCGTGAGCGGTACGGCGCGCCGCCGTCCACGTTCTCCCCCGCCGCCGTCTCATTCGTCATGGCGTCATCAACTCCTCTGCGAACCCGCCCGATTGCCTTGCCCTTCCATTAGAGGCCCGGCCCGCGCGCGCGTCATCGCCCTGTGGGGCCACTTCGGGGTAAACCGCCGGGGTACGTCAACCCTGAGACGTCCTCAGGGTTGGCTCCTCCCGGTGTACGACTCCTGGCGTAGTGTCGCCGCATGGACGCAACCGCCGCCGACCGCACCGACTCCCCGACCTCGCCGCCCCCCACCGCCAACGCCATGCGCCGCGCCCTGCGCCGCGCCCGGGACGGCGTCGCGCTCGACGCCGCCGAGGCGGCCGTGCTGCTCCAGGCCAGAGGCGAGGACCTGCGGGACCTCTGCGCGAGCGCCGCCCGGGTGCGGGACGCCGGCCTGGAGGCCGCCGGCCGCCCCGGCGTCATCACCTACTCCAAGAGCGTCTTCATCCCCCTCACCCGGCTGTGCCGCGACAAGTGCCACTACTGCACCTTCGTGACCGTCCCCGGCAAGCTGCGCCGGGCCGGGCACGGGATGTACATGTCCCCCGACGAGGTCCTCGCGGTGGCCCGCCGCGGCGCCGAACTCGGCTGCAAGGAAGCCCTGATCACGCTCGGCGACAAGCCCGAGGACCGCTGGCCCGAGGCCCGCGAGTGGCTCGACGCGCACGGCTACGACGACACCGTCGCCTACGTCCGCGCGATGTCCATCCGCATCCTGGAGGAGACCGGCCTCCTCCCGCACCTCAACCCCGGTGTGCTGAGCTGGACGGACTTCCAGCGCCTCAAGCCCGTCTCCGCCTCCATGGGCATGATGCTGGAGACCACCGCCACCCGCCTGTGGAGCGAGCCCGGCGGCCCGCACCACGGCTCCCCGGACAAGGAACCCGCCGTCCGGCTGCGGGTCCTGGAGGACGCGGGCCGCAGCTCCGTCCCCTTCACCAGCGGCCTGCTGATCGGCATCGGCGAGACGTACGAGGAGCGCGCCGAGTCGCTGTTCGCGCTGCGCAAGGTCTCCCGGGCCTACCACGGGATCCAGGAGCTGATCCTGCAGAACTTCCGCGCCAAGCCGGACACCGCGATGCGCGGCATGCCCGACGCCGAACTCGACGAGCTGGTCGCCACGGTGGCCGTCGCCCGGCACGTCCTGGGCCCGGCCGCGTGCCTCCAGGCGCCGCCGAACCTGGTGGACGGCGAGTACGAGCGGCTGATCGGGGCCGGCATCGACGACTGGGGCGGCGTCTCCCCGCTCACCCCCGACCACGTCAACCCCGAGCGCCCGTGGCCGCAGATCGAGCGCCTCGCCGAGCGCTCCGCGGCGGCCGGCTTCGAACTGCGCGAGCGCCTGGCCGTCTACCCCGAGTACGTGCAGCGGGGCGAGCCCTGGCTGGACCCGCGCGTCCTGCCGCACGTGCGCGCCCTGGCCGACCCCGCGACCGGCCTCGCGAACCCGCACGCGCCGGTCGTCGGCCTGCCCTGGCAGGAGCCCGAGGACCTCCCGGAGTCGTACGGGCGGACCGACCTGCACGCCACCATCGACACCGAGGGCCGCACCGGCGACCGCCGGGCCGACTTCGAGGACGTCTACGGCGACTGGGAGGTCCTGCGCGAGCAGGTGCTCGCGGAGGGCGCGCCGCAGCGGCTCGCCGGGGACCTCCGCGAGGCGCTCGCGGTCGCCGCCGACGACCCGGCGAGGCTCACCGACGACCAGGCCCTCGCCCTGTTCCACGCCGACGGCCCCGCCCTGGACGCGCTCTGCCGGATCGCCGACGACGTGCGCCGTGACGCCGTCGGCGACGACGTCACCTACTGCGTCACCCGGAACATCAACTTCACCAACGTCTGCTACACCGGCTGCCGGTTCTGCGCCTTCGCCCAGCGCCGCACCGACGCCGACGCCTTCACCCTCTCGCTCCAGCAGGTCGCCGACCGGGCCGCGCAGGCCTGGGACGTCGGCGCCACCGAGGTCTGCATGCAGGGCGGCATCCACCCGGACCTCCCCGGCACCGCCTACTTCGACATCGCCCGCGCGGTGAAGGAGCGCGTGCCGGGCATCCACGTGCACGCCTTCTCGCCGATGGAGGTCGTCAACGGCGCCACCAGGACGGGCCTCTCGATCCGCGACTGGCTCCAGCGGGCGAAGGAGGCCGGCCTCGACACCATCCCCGGCACGGCCGCCGAGATCCTCGACGACGAGGTCCGCTGGGTGCTCACCAAGGGCAAGCTGCCCGCCGCCACCTGGGTCGAGGTCGTCACCACCGCGCACGACCTGGGCATCCGCTCCTCGTCCACCATGATGTACGGGCACGTGGACACCCCGGCGCACTGGCTCGGGCACCTGCGGCTGCTCGCGGAGATCCAGCAACGCTCGCTTGAATCCAACAGCAGTGGCGGCTTCACGGAGTTCGTCACCCTGCCGTTCGTCCACACCAACGCGCCGGTCTACCTCGCCGGCATCGCCCGGCCCGGCCCCACCGCCCGCGACAACCGCGCCGTGGTCGCGATGGCCCGGCTGCTGCTGCACCCGCACATCCCCAACATCCAGACCAGCTGGGTCAAGCTGGGCGCCGAGGGCGCGGCCGAGATGCTGCGCTCGGGCGCCAACGACCTCGGCGGCACGCTGATGGAGGAGACCATCTCGCGCATGGCCGGTTCGGCGTACGGGAGTTACAAGTCGGTGCGCGACCTCCAGGCGATCGCCGAGGCCGCGGGCCGTCCGCACCGCCAGCGCACCACCACCTACGGCGAGGTGCCCGCCGAGCGCCGGGCCGCCGCGCTCGCCTCGGACGGCCACCTGCCGGAGCTGCTGCCCGTCCTGGACTGACGCGCTCCGCACGGCGACGAGGGGTCCGGCACACCGCCCGCACGGTGTGCCGGACCCCCCGCGGCGTCGCCGCGGCGGGGGCGGCGGCGGAGGCCAGCGCCGGGGTGCCGAGGAGGAGCGCGCCGGTGAGGGCCGCCACGGCGGCGGCGCGGGTGCGGGAGGTGGTCATGGCCCGGCACGGTAGGCAGCGCGGGGTGGTCGTCCGTGGCCCCGGGATGGATACGTAGCAACAATTTGTTGAAAGACTGGTGTGCGACGGAACCCGTCGAGCCGCACGGGTCTTCGCATAAGGTGCCAGGGCGCGCGACCGGCCCGAGCGTCGCGCCGCCCCGTACCCCCGCCGATTCCGGACGAAAGGCGCACCCGTCGTGATGCCACTGTGGTCACGCGCACAGCAGCAGGACTTCCGCAGCCGGGTGCGGGGCTGTCTGCTCGGCGGCGCGATCGGGGACGCGCTGGGCGCCGCCGTCGAGTTCGAGGCGCTGGACAAGATCCTCGCCCAGCACGGCCCGCACGGCGTCACCGGCTACGTCCCCGCCCACGGGCGGACCGGCGCGGTCACCGACGACACCCAGCTGACGCTCTTCACCGTCGACGGCCTGATCCGAGCCCACATCCGCCGCGACACCGGCAGCTGGCACCCGCCCACCGACCTCCACCTCGCCTACCTGCGCTGGGCCGCGACGCAGCGCGACTGGGGCCCGGACGAGCGCCGCCCCGACCTCGGCTGGCTCGGCCGCGAGGAGTGGCTGTACGCCCAGCGCGCCCCCGGCCAGGGCAGCCTCACCGCCCTCGGCGGGCCGGACGGCGAGCGCCTGGGCACCCTGGAGCACCCGAAGAACCCGCACTCCAAGGCCTGCGGCACGGTCGTGCGGGCGGCGCCGTTCGGGCTGCTCACGACCTGGGAACCGGGCCTGGTGTTCCAGCTCGCGGTGGAGTGCTCGGTGCTCACCCACGGCCACCCGACGGGCTACCTCGCGGCCGGCGCGTTCGCGGTGATCGTCCAGAGCGTCGCCCGCGGCGGCACCCTGGAGGAGGGCGTCCACCTCGCCCTGGCGCTGCTCTCCGAGCGGCAGGGGCACGAGGAGACGACGGCCGCGCTGCGGGCGGCGCTGGACGCCGTGCGGGCGGGCGAGCCGTCCGCGGCCCGGGTGGAGGCACTGGGGGAGGGCTGGGTCGCCGAGGAGGCGCTGGCGATCGGGGTGTACTGCGCGCTGGTCGCGCACGACGTCCGGTCGGGTGTGCTGCTCGCCGTCAACCACTCCGGGGACAGCGACTCCACCGGCGCGATCTGCGGCAGCCTGCTCGGCGTGCTGCACGGCGACACCGCGCTGCCGCCGGGCCTGGTGGCCGGGCTGGAGGGGCGCGGCGCGATCCTCGAACTCGCCGACGACTTCGTGCTGGAGCTGGTGCACGGCGCCGAGCTGCACGGCCGGGACACCCCGGAGGGCGCCGCGTGGACGGCCCGCTACCCGGTGGTGGGCTGAGCGGTCCCGGTGTGGACGGGCCCCGGGAAACACAGTTGCCCGTAGCCGTGTCCGCCGCCGAGGGGGCGACGGGCACCGCTACGGGCAACTGGGCCGAGAGCGGCCCGGGTTCAGGCTGCGCCGAACTGCCCTGCGCCGAACTGCCCTGCGCCGAATTCGCCCGGGCCGAACGCCCCCGCTCCGGCGGCGGCGGCGAACGCGTTCCAGGCCTCGGCGGAGAAGCGCAGTTGTGGGCCGTGCGGGTCCTTGGAGTCCCGGACGGCGACGGCCCCCGCGGCCGGCGTGGCGATCTCCACACAGGCGCCGTTGCCACCGCTGTGACTGCTCTTCCGCCAGGGTGCGCCGCTCTCGATGGTGGTGCTCATGGGTGGAATCCCTCTTCAATCTCTGCTATCAGTGTCCGGCTTTCCGCCACACCGAGCGCCGCCGCCCTCAGGTGGTCGTAGAGACTGGTATAGCGGCGCACGTCGGCCTCCTTCTCCAGGTAAAGATCGCTCGTCACCCCTTCGAAGTAGACAACCGTGGAATCGGCTGACTCGGGGAACTCCAGCAGGGAGAATGTCCCGGTCATACCGGGGTGGGCACCGGCGGCGAACGGGATCACCTGGATCGTGATGTTCGGCCGCTGGCTCAGCTCCAGCATGTGCTTGAGCTGGTGGGCCATCACCTCGCGGCTGCCGACCTCGCGGCGCAGCACCGCCTCGTCTATGACGGTCCACAGGCTGCCCAGCTGGTGCTCGCCGTGGACGCGGTCCTGGCGCTTCATCCGCACCTGCACCCGGCGCTGGACGGCGAGCGCGTCGGTGTCCGGCTGGGTGCCCTCGACGACGGCCTGGGCGTACTGCTCGGTCTGCAGCAGTCCGGGGACGAACGAGGACTCGTAGGCGCGGATCGAGGAGGCCTCGGCCTCCAGGCCGATGTAGACGCTGTACGGCGTCGGCATGTCGTTGAAGTCGTGCCACCAGCCACGCTGGCGGGACTCCTTGGCCATCTCCATGAGGCTGTTGCGCATCTGTTCGTCGGACACGTTGTACACGTCGCAGAGGTCGCGGACGTCCCGCTGGCTGATGCTGCGGCGGCCGTTCTCCAGTCGGCTGATCTTCGACTGGGAGACCATCAGCCGGCCGGCCACCTCCTCCGCGGTCATCCCGAGGCCCTCGCGGAGCTTGCGCAGCTCGGAGCCCAGGCGCCGTCGGCGCACGGTGGGATTGATGTTGGCGGACACGTCGACCTCCGGCCGGACCTCTGGTGATCGTTGGAACGGCAGTCCTCGGAACACTTCGGACATTGGGACCAACCCCCCTGACTCGGAGCAGCATGACACCTTGGGCCAGGTCGGCGCCGGGGATTCACAGCAGCGCAATAGAACTGATCATCGGAAAAGCGCTTCTGTGAGACAGCGAAGCCCCCCAGGTGGTAATGCGGCTCAGCGGCTCGAACCGGTACTGCTACCGGCGCTGATTCGTGTGGGCTCCCGGCGGTGCACGTGCTGGTGGCACATGCTGCGGCAGGCTCCGCCGGACGTCCCCGGGCGACCCGGGGGCCCCTCGGGGACGGCAGAGGGGCGGTCGCCGGGCGACTTCCGTCGCGGGCGACCGCCCCTCCTCGCTCCTGGTACTGCTGGTGGTGCGGGTACCGCTGGTGGTGCGTCGGGTCGTTCAGCGCTCACGGACGGCGCGAACGCCGCGGCGCGCGCTGCCGGGTGTGAAGCCGGACCTCACGCCGGACGTCTCGCCGGACGATCCGCCCGGCGTGCCCGGGTGCGCCCCCGGACCCCGGACCGGGCGTCAGCGGACGCCGACCCGGGAGGCGGCCACCCGGCCGCCGGTGCCCCGGCCCGCCGCGCGGGCGCCGGAGGAGCCGGCGGACCGGCCCGTGCCCGTCGCCGACGAACCCTGGTCCGAGCGGTTCTGCTGTGCCGGCAGGCCGTTCTGCACGTCCATCACGGCGTGCGCGACCATCCCGCCGAGCGGGTCGTACCGGATCAGGTCGCGCAGCCGCGACCGCGAGGACCGGCCCTCGTTGCCCGGGTACAGGTGCTTGCCCAGCCCCACGGAGTGGGCCAGCGCGGCGAGCGCGGCCGTCCGGGGGTCCGGTGGCACACCGGTGCGGATCGCGGTGTCCAGCCGCTGCTTGATCGCGGCGTTGGTGCAGTCGTCGGACGCCTGGTAGCGCGTCGTCGGCAGCACCCCGCACACCTGGCCCGGCACGGCGGTCACCATGCCGCAGCGCTCCAGGTGCGCCAGGTAGGTCTGGCGCAGCCCCAGCCGGGGCCCGCCGATCCAGTGCGCCGCGCGGACCGGACTGCCGCGCCGTCGCAGCAGTTCCAGTGCGTGGTCCAGGGTCGGGTCGCCGGTCGGCCGTGCGAGCACGACGGCGATCCGGTCTCCCTCCGGTACGATCCGTCCGGCCAGGGACAGCTCGACGAGCTGCGCCCCGGCGAGTCCGAGGTCGAGGGTCTGCGGCTGCGCCGTGGTACCCGTGGTCGGGTCCAAAGCGAGCAGCAAGAGTTCCTCGGGAACAGTTCTGCGGCTCTTGCCCATCCAAGCCTCCCCGCGTGGATGAGAGACAGGGTGACGCCTCTCACACGGGCTTGTCGAGTACGCCTCCGAATCGTGACCTTGCGGTGAAGGCCTGGAACCAGGGGGTGCGGGCCGGGCGTCTGTTCGATGAGCGAACCGCGATACCGCCGTGTGACGGCAATAAGGGCCGGTCGGGCGGGGTGTGCGCGGCCGGTCGCCGGTCGGTGGCGGAGACTGTACAGGTACACGGGGCGGGGCGTCGGCTTCCCGAAATCGGGTCTGCCGGTGCCCCGCCGGGCGTTGAGGAGGCTGGGTTACGTGGGCGAGTCCCCCGACAGGGTGCTGCGGGACGGCGGGAGCGGACAGGACCGGGAGCGCGGACGGACCGGATCGACCGCCGTCGGAACGGCCGCTGACGGCGCCTCCGCCGACACTCCGGCCGACACCTCGGCCCCGGTTCCCGCCTCCGCTGCCGCCTCCGCTTCCGGCGACGCGCCGAAGGCGGGGGGCAAGGCGGGGGGCAAGGGCGGTTCGACCGTGCAGCTCCGTGTCCGGGATGTGGACAGCAAGACCACGATGCTGCGGCTGCCGGTGGACAACCGCACCACCGCGCTGCGGCTGCCCGACGAGCTCGTGAAGCCGTCCGGTGCCGGGAGTTCCGAGGCCGATGCCCCCGAGGCACCGGACGAGGCGTCGGATGCCACCCCGGAGGAGGACGCGAAGCCGTCCGGCAAGCCGGCGGGCGCCGACCCGCGTCTCGGCATGCGGACGACCGTCGCGCAGCCGGCGGACGAGGCGGGCGAGGCGGACGAAGCCACCGCCGACGGCGACGCGCCGGGGGAGGACGCCGAGCCGACGGCCGAGGACGACATGCCCGAGGACGACACGCCCGACGGCGACGCTCCGGTGGAAGAAGTGGAAGAGGCCGTCGAGGACGCCGCCGAGGCGGACGCTCCGGTCGTGGCGGTGCGGCTGAGCAAGCCGGAGAAGCCGGCTTCCGCTGCTTCTGCGGAGAAGCCGGAGCCCGCCGAGAAGTCCGAGGCCGCCGAGAAGTCCGGTAAGTCCGGGGACGCCGACGAGTCCGGCCCCGCCGAGAAGGCCCCGGGCCGGGTGAAGTCCGAGAAGCTGGAGAAGCCGCGCCTCACCCCGCTCAAGGCCGCCCCCGCCGCCGGCACGGTCCCCGAGCCGCCCGCCCCCGGCCCCCTGCCCGAGCCCGAGCCGCAGCCCGGCCCGGAGCCGCTGCCGAAGCCGGCCCCCGCTCCGGAGCCCGGCCCGGCCCCGGCGCCCGAACCGCTGCCCGCGCCGGACCCGCGGCCGGTGCCGCCCGTCCCGCCGCTGCCGAAGCCCGAGCCGCTGCCCGTCCCCGAGCCGCTGCCCTCGCCGGAGAACACCGCCGAGGCGATGGAGGTCCTGGCGGCCCTCAACGCCCGCCCGGTCTCCCCGCTGCGGCGCGCGCTCAAGCGGATCACCATCTGGACGGTCTTCCTCGCCGTGGTGCTCGGCGCGGCGGTCGTGGCCCAGCTGCTGCGCCCGCTGCCGGACGCGAAGGTGCGGATGTCCGCCGCCGGCAGCTACAGCTTCCCGGGCGACCCGCTCGACCTCGCGTGGCCGGCCAAGGGCCAGTCCGCGGCCGAGGTGGTCGGCGTCGGCAGCCTCGGCAGCTCCGGCCCGGAGACGCCGGCCTCGATCGCGAGCGTCACCAAGGTGATGAACGCCTACCTGATCCTGCAGAAGTTCCCCCTGAAGAAGGGGGAGAGCGGCCCCAAGATCGTCGTCGACAAGCAGGCCGCGCAGGAGTCCGGCAACGTCGACGAGTCGAAGGTGACGCTCACCGAGAACCAGGTGCTGACCGAGTACCAGGCCCTGGAACTGCTGATGCTCCCCTCGGCCAACAACGTGGCCCGGCTGCTCGCCCGTTTCCACTCCGGCTCCGAGGTGGAGTTCGTCAAGCTGATGAACGAGACCGCGGCCAAGTTCGGCATGGCCAACACCACCTACGCCGACCCGGCGGGCTACAACGCGGACACCAAGAGCACCGCGAAGGACCAGCTGAAGCTGGCCGAGCAGGTCATGCAGGACGAGATCTTCCGGCAGATCGTGTCCACCCCGGACACCACCTTCAACAACCAGAAGATCCCCAACACCAACAACCTGATCAACCCCAAGACCGGCGTCATCGGCGTCAAGACCGGCTCCAGCACCCCGGCCGGCGGCTGCCTGATGTGGGCCGCCTACAAGGAGGTCGGCGGCGTGAAGCGGCTGATCCTCGGCGTCACCCTCGGCCAGCAGGCCACCTCGCCCAACCCCGGTGACGGCATCCTGCCGACCGTGCTGAAGGTCAGCGGCAAGCAGATCCAGGCCGCGCAGAACGGCGTGACCGGCCAGACCGTGGTCAAGAAGGGCGACGTCGTCGGCTACGTCGACAACGGGCTCGGCGGCAAGGTCGCGGTCGTCGCGACCAAGGACCTCGTCGTGGCCGGCTTCCCCGGCATCGGCGGCACCGTGACCCTGGACGCCGGCAAGGTCGACCACCACGCCGCGGCGGGCACCGAGATCGGCACGCTGCGCGTCGGTGACGGCGACAGCAAGAGCGAGGTGCGGGTGGCCCTCCAGGCGGACCTCAACCCGCCGTCCATCCAGTCCCGGCTGACCCGGATGCTCTGAGTCCACGCCGTAGGACACGAAGGTGAAGGGGGAGCCGGGCCCACCGGCTCCCCCTTCAGCGCGTTCCGGGCCTTCACCGCGTTCCGGGCCTTCAGCGCGTCCGGGCCTTCACCGCGTCCGGGCCCTCAACCCGTTCCGGGCCCTCAACCCGTTCCGGACCCGAGCCGGCGCGCGAGGGGTTCCTCCTCGGCCAGTACCCGCCCGAGCGCCAGCGCCAGCGTGTACGCGGTGAAGCTCGCGATCAGCCAGGACAGGCCGGTGAACACCACCCCGTACGTCCCGAACCGCGCCACGCTGTGCGCCATCGCGCGCGGCAGGTAGACGTGGCCGGCCACGCGGAGGCCGACCACCGCCACCCCGCACAGCAGCGCGCCCGGCAGCAGCGGCGGCCAGCGCACCCGGCCGCCCAGCAGCAGGTACTGCGTCCACCACCACAGCGCCGTCGAGGCCAGGAAGGTCAGCGGCAGCCCGAGCCAGCGGCCGGCCCCGAAGCCGTCCCACAGCGCCACCTGGAAGACCAGGGCGGCCAGCCACACCAGCAGCCAGACCAGCCAGCGCCAGGCGGCCAGCCTGGTCGCCGCCCGCGGCAGCTCCCAGCAGCGCTCGCACACCCGCTGGATCGCCCGGCTCAGCGCCGTCGCCGACAGCAGCGTGAACAGTGCGCCGAGCACGCCGAAGCCGGCCTCGCCCGTCCCGTTCGCCAGCAGCTGGTCGACCGACTGCTCCGCCGCCCCGCGGATCCCCAGCTCGCTGCGCAGTGCGCGCAGCACGTGGTCGCGGAAGGACACCGGGGTGAACACCGCCACCACGAACAGCGCCGGCAGCGCGCTCAGGAACGCCTGTGCGGCGAGCCGGGTGGCGCAGTCCAGCAGGTTCACCCGGACCAGCTGGTGGACCGCCCGGCCGACCAGCGGCACCCGGTCGGGCAGGCCGCGCGCGTACCGGGCCGCCCCGGCGCCGCGCTCCCTGAGCCGCGCCGTCCGTCCACCGCGGTGGCCGACCCCGTCGGGCGGGCCGCTCGGCCGGTCGGTCACGGGCGCCCTCCTCGGTCACGAGGCTCCATGGTCGCCCGGGCCCGGTCGGGCCGCATCCGGGGTCGGCGCGGATCAGCCCCGGCGGTCGAGCAGCGCCAGGGTGGCACCGTCCAGCGGCGTCACCCGGGTGGGGGCGCCGTAGCGGGCCCGCAGCGCCTGGGCGTCGTCCGGCAGCATCGCGGCGAGCGGGTCCGTGGTCTGCCCGAGGACGACCAGCCAGATCCGGTCGGCCCGCCCCAGGCAGTCGGCCGGGACGGCGCACGCCGTCGGCGACAGCTCCGCCGCCTCGACCGCGCCCTGCGCGACGAACACCGGGTACGGGCGGACGTCCGCCGGCAGGTAGTAGGCGACGCCGGGGCCGATCATCGCCCAGCTCTGGTCGCCCAGCGGGACGGCGAGCCCGTCCCCGGGCCGGTAGCCGGCGGCGATCAGCCCGGCGGCCGCGCGGAACGGCTCGTGCGCGTGTGCCGACTCGTACCGCACCGTGGCCTGCCGCGGCAGCGCCGCCCAGGAGGGCACCGCGAGCAGCGCCAGCGCCAGCGCCATCCCGGCCACGCGCAGCCGCTTGCGCCGCGGGCCACGCCGGGCGAGGCCCGTCAGCGCCTTGTAGACCGCGGCGACGCCGCCCCCGCCGAGCGCCGCCCAGGCGGGCACGGTGAACAGCAGGTACCGGTCGACGAAGTACGACGTGCCGCCCTGCGACACCAGCCAGACGCCCACCACCGGCACCACCGCCAGCAGCAGCGCCTGCAGCGCCTGCACCCGCCGGCCCGGCAGCACCACGGCCGGGACGGCCAGCAGGACGACGGCGATGAACACGTCCGGCGCCCCGGCCAGGGTCTCCCCGAAGTGCCACAGCGCGTCCAGCGTGGGCGTCCCTATCCAGCCCAGCTGCCGCTCCGACTGCCGGGCGCCCAGCACCACCACCGGTACCAGCGGCAGCGCCGCCACCAGCACCGCCGCCGGGTACTGCCACAGCAGCCGCCGGTCCGCCGTCCCGCGGGTGCGCCACAGGTGCAGCAGCACCACGGCGGCCTGCCCGGCCACCGTGCTGAACGAGACCAGGTGCAGGACCCCCGCCACCGCCATCGCCACGCAGTACGGCGCCCACCGCCGCCACCCGGGCCGCTCCAGCGCCCGCAGCAGGAACCAGGTCGCCGCCGCGATCGCGCAGGTCACCAACGCGTAGGCGCGCGCCTCCTGGGCGAACCGCGACACCTGCGGCACCGCGCAGAACAGCAGCCCCGAGCCGACCGCCGTCACCCGCCCGCCGAACAGCCGCTCGGCGGCGAGCCCCACGAACGCCGCCGCCCCGGCCATCGCCAGCACCGACGGCAGCCGCAGCGAGACCGCCGAGTCCCCGAACACCGCCGTCCAGGCGTGCATGAGCAGGTAGTACGCGCCGTTGCTGGCGTCCACGTGCTGGAGCAGGCGCAGCAGGTCCGGCAGGGAGCGGGTCGCCACCGTCCACGTCGCGACCTCGTCCCGCCACAGCACCGGCGTCCCCAGCCGGAACAGCCCCAGGCCGAGCATCACCACCGCCGGCCACAGCCACACGGACCGCAGGAGTCGGCCGAGGGGGTGCACAGCAGGGCGCATCTGGACCTTCGATCGGAAAGCCGAACTTCGAACACGTTCCTTGAAGGCTACTTGCCCCACCCTGACACCCCGTCGGCGCCCGTACCATCCGCCACCGCCACCGCCCCCACCCCTGATCCGGTACGCTGTGGACGGCCTTGTGACCACACGGCCCGCCTCAGTAGCTCAGGGGATAGAGCACGGCTCTCCTAAAGCCGGTGTCGCAGGTTCGAATCCTGCCTGGGGCACGTAGCAGCGAGAGGCCCCCGACCCGTGTGGTCGGGGGCCTCTCGGCGTTCCCGGGCCGCTCCCGCGGCTCCCGCGGCTGAGGCGGGATCAGGCGAGGACGTGCCCGGCGCGGGCGGCGGGTGTGGGGTGGGCGGTCAGGTCGGCGAGCAGGGTCTCGGTCTCCCGGGCGCCGCGCAGGACGGCGGGGTCGAGGTCGGCGAGGACGATCTCGCGGCGGTCCTCGCCGGCCTCGGCGATCAGGCGGCCGTCCGGGCCCCAGACCGCGCTGCCGCCGCAAGTGTGCCAGCCGCCGGTGACGCCGATGTGGTTGGCGAGCACCGTGTAGAGGGTGTTGTCGAGCGCGCGGGCTGGGAACCAGGTGCGGGACTCGTGGTGGCCGTGCCCCGTGCTGAACAGGGCGCCGACCAGGTAGGCGTGGCAGCCGTCCAGCGCGGCGGAGCGGGCGTGCTCGGGGAAGCCGGAGTCGTAGCAGATGCCGAGACCGAGCCGCCAGCCGTCGAGCTCCAGGCTGCAACCGACCGTCCCCGGGCGGTAGTAGGACTGCTCGGTCTTGAAGAGGTGCTGCTTGTCGTAGCGGGTGACGACCGTGCCGTCCGGGCCGAACACGAAGGCGGAGACGAGCAGGTCCGGCCCGTCCTGGGCGGCGGCGCCGACCACGGCGGCGGTGCCGGTCTCGCGGCAGGCCTCGGCGATCGGCGCGAGACGCGGATCGCCGGGCTGGACGGCGCACTTGAGCGGATCGGCGCTGATCAGCCCGGGCTCGTAGCCGGCGAGGAACTTCTCCGCGAACAGCACCAGCCGGGCGCCGGCCGCGGCGGCCTCGCGGATGAGCCCGGCGGCGGTGGCCGCGTTGGCGGGGATGTCGCCCGCGACGGCCTGGTCCTGGACGGTGGCGATCCGCAACGGACGCTCGGGGTAGCGGGCGTGGGCGGCGGACTCGGTGGGGGCTTCCTGGGTACGGGACATGCCCGCCACGCTAGTGCCGTGGCCCTGGACGGCGGTCAGAGGGCGGCCCCGTCGGGGTGATCGGCGCCGTCGGTTGGACGGTCGCCGCGGGCGGGCCGGAAGGAGGGCGCGATGACGCGCTGAACCCTGGGCCTGGTCCGCCAGTTGACCCGCCGGATGTCGCGGGCCAGGGCGCCCGGGCGCCAGAGCTCGACCGCCGCGGTGACGGCGCCCAGTACGAAGCCGGCCGCCAGCCAGCCGCCCAGCACGTCGCTCGGCCAGTGCACGCCGAGCGCGATCCTGGTCCAGCCGACGGTCAGTACGGCCGCGGTCGCCACCGCGCAGGCGGCGATCCGCCCGGAGCGTCCGGCCCGGGGCCAGAACAGCCCGACCAGCACCGCGCAGGTGATCGCGGAGGCCATCGCGTGCCCGGAGGGGAAGGCCGGCCCGCCCGCGTGCGAGACCGGGTCGGTGAACGACGGCCGCTGGCGGCCGAAGGCGAGCTTCAGCGCCCACTGGGCGCCCCACCCGACCAGGGCCTGCGCGACGGCCCACCCGGCGAGCACCCGGGCGCCGATCAGCCAGAGCCAGCAGGCCGCGATGGCCAGCAGGACACGCATCGTGACCGTGCCGCCGATGTCGGAGAGGGTCTGCACCGCGGCCGTCCAGGCCCGGTGCCCACGGGCGTAGGAGTGCGTCTCCGCGATCCAGCCGTGGTCGAACCGGTAGAGGGGTTGCCAGTGTCGGGTCACCAGGACGGCCAGCAGGCCGAACAGCAGGGCGCAGCCCACCGCCAGCGCCGTGCCCCGAAGGGCCCGGCGGTGACGCACAGTGGCGGCAGTCGCGCTGTTGGTCAGGTGCATGCCTGACACCTTCCCAGCGTCCTGTGCTGATCGGGCGCCCAGGTGATAGCGATTCCGCATCTTTTGTGCGGAGGATCTGCGTGCGCAGGGGTGCGGGAGCGGGTGGAGAGTGGGGTGTGCGGGAACGAGCGGGGCGCCCGGGGGGTTCTCCGGATATCCGCTCCGAAATGGTCGCGTCGCGCGCACCCGACGCGCCCGGCTGGTCACCCTGCGTTCAGAACCGGGGTGAAAACCGGCAGGATACTGCATCGCGGGGAAGAATCTGAGTAACTTGGGAATGTTGTCCGGAATCTGTTCGTTGGATCGTTACGTGTGAGCCCCCCGGGGCCCGCATTCTTGCCCTCTCGGGGCAGGCAGGCATTCCTCGGCAACACCAGCAAAGGGAGCAAGCATGGCCACCCGTGCCGTCGTTCGCGACAGGGCCGACCGGACTCGCGCGGCCCGCCCGACCAACCTTGAGGCCGACCGTGACCTGGTCGGCATGTACCTCGACGAGATCGCCAGGACGCCCCTGCTCGATGCCGCCGAGGAGGTCGAGCTCTCGCTGCGGATCGAGGCCGGTGTGTACGCCCAGCACCTGCTGGAGGAGGGCGGGCTCCCCGAGGGCGCCACGCGCGAGGAGCTGGAGGCGATAGCCGACGACGCCGAGCGCGCCAAGGACGTCTTCATCCGCTCCAACCTCCGGCTCGTGGTGGCGGTCGCCCGCCGGTACCCGCGCAGCGGCCTCCCGCTGCTGGACCTCATCCAGGAGGGCAACGCGGGCCTCGTGCGGGCCGTCGAGAAGTTCGACTACGCCAAGGGTTTCAAGTTCTCCACCTACGCGACCTGGTGGATCCGGCAGGCGATCACCCGCTCGATCGCCGACCAGTCCCGCACCATCCGGCTGCCCGTGCACCTGGTCGAGGAGCTGGGGCGGATCCGGCGGGTGCAGCGCGAGAAGTCCAAGGAACTGGGCCGCGAGGCCGAGCCGGCCGAGATCGCGGCCGAGCTGGACACCACCGAGGCCCGGATCAAGGACGTGCTGGACTGGGCGCGCGACCCGGTCAGCCTGAACATGTCGGTCGACGACGAGGGCGAGACCCAGTTCGGCGACCTGGTCGAGGACACCGGGGCGACGTCCCCCGAGGACGCCGTGATGGTCATGCTCCGCCGCGAGGAGCTGGACGACCTGATCGGACGGCTGGACGACCGCACGGCCTCGATCATCCGCTCCCGCTACGGGATGGAGGACGGCCGCGAGCGCACCCTCACCGAGGTGGGCAAGCAGCACGGCCTCACCCGGGAGCGGATCCGGCAGATCGAGAAGCACGCGCTGGCCGAGCTGAAGAAGATCGCCGACCACGCCGGCTTCGAGGCGGCGTAAGGCGTAAGGGGAGTTAGGGCGTACGGGGAAAGGGACGTGAGGGGATCGGGGAGCGGGGACCGAGCCCTGGACCGGGCCCGGGTGCGGAGCCCGCCGCCCCCCGGCCCCCGGGC